>CAXNNN010000001.1:0-40018 GCA_964203095.1 Verrucomicrobiaceae bacterium
AAGCGCGGATCGCCGCCTTGCACAGACCACTGATAAGGCGGCATGCCTCCGACGGCGGCGAAGCGATGGGTCAGCATTTCATCCACCTTCACGCTTGGTGGATTCGGTGTGGCGATCATGAGCGGCACTTCTGCCAACTCCACCTTCTCGGGTTCTAGGGTATCTTCGTCATCCGTGCTTTCGGTTTGATCAGCCGCAGCCTCCTTGGCCTTCGACAAGTCAAACACCGGAAACCAAAGCCCATGCGTTTTGACCTGGCGGTTCAAGCCCTTGCCGCCCATGCCTGTGATCTCGGTGATGCCCTGCGGCAGCAAGCGATCCAAGGCCTCGAAGTCACGTCGCCTCAACGCATCCACCAAACGACGCTTCTCAGGACTCCAGTCGTCATGCTCATCGTGGCTCGCTTGCTTGGCGGTTCTTGCTTTGACCGCCTTGGGGTTGTCCGATGAAGGTTGCGATGAGTCAGTAGCCCCGCCTTTTAGCCAATCCGCCACGGCTTCCGCGAGCGTATCACGGAAGCCACCGCCGGACTGAAAACCGACAAACGCTCCCCCCAACGCCGTGGCGATGAGCGCCACGACGATGACTGTCCAAAAGGAGCGCTGTCGGCGAGTGAGCATCAGTTCGCTTCGATGAGGATGAGGCCCGAGCGAGTCACCGTCGCCGACTCCGGCAGCAGGAAGTAGCCGTGGCCTTTGGCATCATACAAATCAGCCGCAGTCGTTGAGTCCGGCACTAGCAGCCCTTGCAAGACAACGGTCTTCCTCGCTGCGCCCACGCCCAAGATCGCGCTGCCGGTGAAGGTGCCCTTGGCAATGTTGAAGCTCAACCTATGCGAGGCAGCGATGGTCACCACGGCCGGTGCGGCGACTGTGAAGCTGGTCGTCGCCGGACTGGCCGTGAGCGCGGCCAATCCACCGTCTTGCAAGATCAGGTCCGCATTGCCTGTGCCCGCAGGCAGGTTCATCACGATGGTGGCCCCTGCGGCGGGACGATACTTGCCGCCGTCAGCGTTGAGCGGAATCGGAGCAGGCCAGCCACTCTTGTAGAGCGTGCCGGAGGTCTGCGCAGGTTTGCTCCAGCTCAGTCCACCCGTAACCGTGTGGCCATCATTGGACGCGATGTTGAGCGTGCCATTGAGCGTCCCAGACACCGCGTAGAGCACCTGATAAACAAAGACTTCCCCATTCGCGCCGAGGAAGCCGCTACTCACAAAGGCTGAGCCATCGGCTGCCTTGCCACTGACCGTGATAGCCCCGTTGGCCAGCACTGTGATGGCACCATAGCCCGTGCCTTCCGGCTCGCTGCTCAAAGATCCGCCGGGCTTGGCCAAGTAGAAATGATGCAGCCCCGTCAGCGTGGTGCTGGTGACCGTTCGCTGGCCTGCCAGCGAAGCGCCACCCGTGAGATCGCCGGTCAGCGCACCCGTGGTGGCGTTCAACGTGAAGTTCAGCGTCAGGTTGACGCCTTTGTATCTGATGACGGCTTCCCCAATCGGATTGGCGGGAGCTGTGTTCAAAGTGCCCGTAATGGGCAGGCTGCTTTTGCCAATGATCACTTTGCCAGTGAAGGAAGCATTGCTCATCACCTTCAAATCCACCCGCGCCCCAAGACCGTCGGTTTCATTGGCATTCAGCGTGCCGTCACGGTCCAGGATGCCAATGAAGCACCCCTGGGCCAAGGCGGCGAAGTCAGCCATGTTGATCTGATAACCCACGGACGTGCTCTGGCCTGCAGCATTCGTCGCCGTGAGCACGATCTGGTCGAACTCGCCAAACGCCGTCGGCACACCGCCGATGACACCTGTGGTCGAATGGATCGACAGCCCAGGGGGCAAGCCGGTCGCTGTCCATTTGGTGGCGGCACCGCCCGTTGTCTGGACAGTGTAGCTAAAAGCTGAACCCACCTTGCTACTGGCTGGGAAGGATTGAGAGACATTGATCAGCGGCTTCAAGTCGTCGTCCGTGATGGTGAGTGTGAAGGTGTCCGTGCCCAGCGCCCCCAGGCCTGCGTGAGCCAGGGGCGAGGGAGTGACCAGCTTTACCACGACCGTTTCATCGTTATTGTCCTCGTCGATAATGTCATTGAGCACCTTGATCGTGAGCGTCTTGCTCGTCTCTCCGGCATTGAAGACCAAGGCGGTGGTCGTGGCGTGGTAGTCCTTGGTCTTCGTGGCCGTGCCCGCATAGGTTACAGGCACGGTTACTCTGACCGTCGGCGCGGGATTCAGATTGACCGTGACCGTCACGTCACCAACCGCCTCATCCACCGTTTGGGCAGGTACGCTCATCGTCGCGGAGCGGACTTGAAGCTGCGATACCGGCTTGTAACCGAGCACGATGTCCGAGCCCGCGATGTAGAAGCCATCGCTGGCCAGGAAGCTGACAAAGCCCTCGCTGTTGCGCGTGAAGGTTTGCGGCAGGTAGGTTGGCAGTCCGACCGCATTTTTCAGCTTCGCGTGATCAGGCAGGAAACGGCGCGAGACATGGGTGGCGGGATCATAGCTTTGCAGCCAGTTGATCTGGTAGCCACCGAGCCACAAGCGCCCGGCACTGTCCACAGCCAGTGCGCCCGAGGCATCGCCCTTGAACAACTCCTGCGCGGACGCCTTGGCCACGGGTGCCGGGGACGAGGTGAGTATGCCCTGCACTGCCGCGTCCAGCTGAGCAGCGGTGAACTTCATCACCTTCTCAGACTCGATCGGGGACACATCTGCCAGCACGGTGTAGACATTGCCTTGGGCATCGGTGGCGAGGCCACCGCTGTAGGAACTCAAGTCGCCCGTGACCGCACCCGTCTGAGTGCCATCGATCGAGACGAAGCTGATATTGCTTGCCCCAGCCGTCCCGTTGCCCCCCACCACGAGCCAGCCTTCGCGGCCAGAGCTGGGATGCTTCCAGAACACCGCGCCGTAGTTCTGCAAAGTTGCCAGCGCCGTGTTGCTAATGGTGGTGACTGGGTCGGAGGGATTGAAAGGTAGCAGTCCCGAGGGTCCGCCAAATCCCCCACTGCCGATCAGCCCTTCGGTAGCCGAACGCAGGGCGATGAGGGCGGGATCGAAGATCATGTTGCTGGTGTTGACGAACGGAGTTTTCCCCGGCGAGCCGAAGGTGTCCTGGACGAAGACTTGCCCGTTCATGCCGAAGACGAACTGGCCGTCAGGACGATGCGCATGGGTGAGGGCGAACCCAGTGAGGGTGCCGACCTTGAAGGATGTCCATTCGGCGGAAAAAGCTGCGGACGTGGCGACGGCAAGCGACGCCAGTGCGACCGCAGCCTGTTTGAAGAGGCTGGTGTGCATGGATAAGTGGATGGGGTGTCTGTCTCTGTCGTGAATGCGAGAGACGAATCCCATGACTGGCGACCACGGTGCAGCATCTCCCACGCTTCATTTTGCGATGAAGTTTCCGTTCCCTCGTCGTGAGGGGCGGAGGTGAGGACAGGCAGATGGATGTTCGGACTCCGGGTTTGTTGAACCCACGCATGAGTCACTTGTGATCCAAGACTCTGAACGCTTTAGCCGTCCTCCTACTCTTACTCATCCTCGTGCTCGAAGCGTTGGGCTTTCGAGCAAGAGTAAGAGTAGGAGGATGAGTAGGACTGAAGCGTTTGAAGCCCTGGGATGAAATGAATCCGCAGGTGGTTCAGCCTCCTTCCACACCTTCACCCGCGTTGCCGCAGATTGGCTATTCGCGACCGGCACATCGAAAGGCCGAACGCTAGAAAGTTGTCACCCGATACCGCAGCGCAACTGTGACCGGTTCTCACGGTCTTCCCCGTTGCTGCCTATCGATGAAAGTCGATGTGTAAGAGACTGCGGAACTCATGCGAGGCCTCAGCATCTCGTTGGTTAGGCGACGCAGGGCAGAAGTCAATCTTGTGTTAAGCGACAGGCGGGTAGGGCGGTCTGTCCCTAGCCCGGCGTGCCTACGGCTGCTATGTCTCGGATATGAACGATGTCCTTTGGCCTCCCATGGCGGCGCTGTGGGGACTCAGCGCCCTACCTTGCCTTCGCTTCTTCGTAAGCCGTGAAGCCACCGTCCAAATGAATCACCTGCTCGAAGCCGAGCTTCTTGAAGGTCGCGAGCGACTTGGTGCTGCGACCACCCGCTGCGCAATGCACTAGCACGGGCTGCTTCTTGTCCAGCTTGTCCAGTTCCTGCTCGAAGTCTGCCCCTTTGAAGTCAATGTTCTTCGACCCGTCGATGTGAGCGAGGCCAAACTCCGCCGGCGTGCGGACGTCCACGACGGCGACCTTCTTCTCGGCCACCAGCTTCACGGCTTCCTTGCCGTCCGCATGGGTGATTTTGGTATCGCCAGCCAGGGCAGCGGTAGCGAGGGCCAAGCAGCAGGCGATAGCGGAGAGAATGGTCTTCATGTGCGCGTGAAGATACGCTGCGAGCCCGCCCTGCATCTCACCATTTCTGACACACTTCGACCTGCATCAGGCTGAGATTGCGATACACGCACTCTAACCTGCGCACCGGCCACCACCGATACAGATAAATCTCCAGCGGCCGCCACATCGCCACCCAGCCGATGATCGTCAGCCCTTGGCGCACCATGCCAGACCAGGTGCCGTGGGCAGAGGGCAGCGACTGGGCCACCAGCTCGCAGACGATCAGGAAGGCAAGGCCAATGGCCAGCGCCACGCGGCCCTCCATCATCAGCAGTCGGAACTCCCGCCGAGTCATCTCCGCACGATAGTGAAAGTAATGCTTCACCGATTCCGCGATCAGCGCCTGCGGATCGCTCACGCCGTCCGGCGCTCGGTCCAGGTGCACCACCAACCGCAAGGCAGCCCGACTGGGAAACTCCTGCGCCCAGCTCAGAATGAACTGCTCCGCATCATGATCCAGGTCGCGCTCATGAAAGGGCGACGGGTCCATCGAGTTGAACAACTGCTCGATGGCCCCCAGCTTGACCTCAATCAAGCGGGGCGATGCAGAGGGCGAAGCGGTGGAGTTCATGAGGACACTTTGCTCCAGCCAGCCCTGACAAGGCAGGTCCGCCTACGCCAGCAACTCCTTCACCACCTTCGCGCTCTCCGTGACATTGGTCAGGCGGAAATCCAGACCCGCGTAGCGATAGGTGAAGGTTTCGTGGTCGAAGCCGAGCAACTTCAAGATCGTCGCATGCAGGTCGCGGACATGCACCGGGTTCTCCGTGGCAGCGAAGCCAAAGTCGTCCGTGGCACCGTGGGTGTAACCGCCGCGCACACCGCCACCGGCTAGCCAGGTAGTGAAGCCATAGTGATTGTGATCGCGGCCGCGTTGCTTGCCGGCGTTTGCGCCCGGAGTGGGCAGTTCCACGGCAGGCGTGCGGCCAAACTCGCCCCCCCAAATCATCAGCGTCTCATCCCACAGGCCACGCATTTTTAGATCGCGCATGAAGGCGGCGATGGGTTTGTCGGTCTTCTCGGCGAGCTTCTTGTGCTCCAGGATTTCGTCGTGGTTGTCCCAGGGCTGACCCGCACCGGTCCATAGTTGGAGAAAACGCACGCCGCGCTCCAGCAAGCGGCGCGCGATCAGGCACTGGCGGCCGAAGTCACTTTCGCCGTATTCCTTGCGCACCCACTCGGGTTCCTTGCTGATGTCAAAGGCATCCGTCGCCTCCATCTGCATGCAGTAGGCCAGTTCATAGCTCTGCACGCGGGCCTCCAGCTGGCTGTCGTTCTGGCGCGCCTTCAGATGGCGTTCGTTCAGCTCGTGCAGCAGGTCCAGCTGTTTGCGCTGCTGCTTCATGTCCAGGCTGGTGTTCTTGATGAACTCCACCAGCTTGTCCACGCGCGTCGCGTCTTCGGTGTTGATATACGCTCCTTGGAACACGCTGGGCAGGAAGGCGCTCTGCCAATTCTTCGTGCGGCGCGTGGGCATCCCACCGGGGCACATGGAAATGTAGCCGGGCAGGTTTTGATTCTCCGTGCCCAGGCCATACGTGACCCAGGAACCCAGGCTAGGGCGGGCCAGACGGCCATCGCCGCAGTTCATCAGGCCGAGCGACGGCTCGTGGTTCGGCACGTCCGCGTGCATCGAGCGGATAACGCACAGGTCGTCGGCGAACTCGCCCACATTGCTGAACAGCTCGCTCACCTCCAGGCCGCACTGGCCGTATTTTTTGAAGCTGAAGGGGCTCTTCAACCCAGCGCCCGTGGGCCGCTCCGTCTTCAGCATGTTGGGCAGCGCCTTGCCATCCATCCTTGTCAGCATCGGCTTCGGGTCGAAGGTGTCCACGTGCGAGGGACCGCCATTCATGAAGAAATGCACCACCCGCTTCGCCTTCGCGTCGAACTGCGACTGGCGCACGGCCAGCGGGTTCTGCGAATTGATCTGCGAGGCCGCCTGAGCGGTGCCATCGCCGAAGAGATGCGTCATCGCCACCGAGCCCAGCCCCATGCCAACGCGGGACAGCATCTGGCGGCGGGTCAGGAAGTGGTGTTCAAGGTCAGGAGCGTGGTGAGACATGGGGTAGAAAGGCATACGCGCCGCAGGCAGCAGAATTACAGCCAGAAAGAGGTCCTCACAGTCCTCCTGTGCAGATCAGCTTCACGAAACTGCGCAGCGGACTGTGCGGGCCACTTACACCACGCCTTCGCGCCCAAGTCCCGCGTCGGGATCAGGATCAATGAAGCCAAGTTCGACGAGGAACTCGTCCATGGCCATGAGGGTGGCTTCATACATCTCGAAGGAGAGGTTGAAGTTGAAGAAGCCGTGGCCAGCACCCTCGAACTCGATCATGCGGCAGAAATTTTTCTTCTTGGAGGACTTCCGTGCGAACTCGTAGGAGCCGCCGAAGGGTACCACGCGGTCACCGGTGCCGTGCATGATGAGCATGGGCGGGAAGCCGGGGCGGATGGCGCGGATGAGATTGGCGTTCTTCGCTTCAGCAGGCGTTGGGAAACGATCGAGGCCAAAGCCAGTCTTGGCGGTGTCGAGCACCGGATTGAAGAGCACTAAGGCATTTGGCGCGGCGTTTATGCCAGAGTCCTCGCCGACTTCGTCGTATTCACGGCCGAGCAGGGCGGAAGAGGCGATGGCGTGAGCGCCACCCGAGCCACCGATGCCGACGATCTTGCCGGGGTTAATGCCCATTTCGACGGCGTTGAGGCGAATCCAGCGCATGGCGCTGCGTGCATCGGCCATGGCTTGTAGCGGGCCGGTGCTCTGACGCGCGGCCACGCGGTAGTCGAAGGCCAACGTGGTCATGCCGCGCGAGGCGAAGTAGACGCAGTGCGGGGCAAACTGGCTGATTTGCCCGTTGTCCCAGCCGCTGCTGAAGAAGAAGGCCGCGACCGATTTAGGGTAGGCAGGGGCTTTCGCGGGATCAGGACCCCAGATGTAAACGGGCAGGTCGACACCGTTCACGGACTTGTAGATTTCCTCGCGAGCCGTTCTTAACAGCTCCCGATTCCGGTCGATGGGCATTGATTTGGGAAAACTTTCCTCCGGAAACTGCATGAGGGTGGGGGGCTGGGAGCGGTCTACAAGTTCCGCAGAAACGAAAATGCGGCAAATACTTTTCCAAACTCTGGAAAGGTTTGAGATGCACAGCCTGCGAGCCTTGGTCATGTTTCATGTCTGATGGCCCTCCATAACCACCTCTCTTTTCTCCTCTGCGGCGTTGCTTGCCTGACGCTGCTGACTAACCGCCTTTCCGCCGAGGAAACGGACCTGCGCCTGAGCCTGGAACGTGTGTATCAAGAATGGCGAAGCGCCCTACTGGCGCGGAACCTGACGGCATGGCGCACCTGCACGACCACCTACCGGCAGGTGCTGACGCGCAACCTGATCGTCAGTCAAAAACAGCGCTACCCAGACGCGGTTTTTGCCCTGCCTGTGACCCCGCCCGACGTGCGTAAGCTGGCCCTGATGGAAACCGAGGCGGTGGGCGACACTGGGCACCTGATTTTTTTCGGTAAGATCGATTTGGGCATCTCGGAAGAGGCCGCTGACGTCCCTGATAACCTGATTGTGCTGAAATTCTTCCGCGAACAAGGGCTGTGGAAGTTCGATTCCAGCAGGTTTTTGAACCTCGCAGACAATGTCGAACTGCGCGACGCCTGCCGCCGTGGCAGCACGGAATGGGCAAAGCACTCGCCCTTCAACCCACCGGGTACGCTACCCGCCGTGCCAAAGCTGTGCAAGGAGCCTGAAAAGGTCAGCGCGTTGCGCATTCAGGCATACGGCTATGAAGTGCTGGCGAACGTCAATGGCTACGACAACACGCCCGTCTTCGACAGTGCTGAGCAGCAGCTCATCATCGGCGGCCTGCTGCGTGGCGAGAATGCGCTCAAGCTGCAGGTGAAGGAACTGCCCATTGAGAAGGACGACGAGCGCTTCCTGCAAGTGGAGGCCGTGCTGATGAACAATGACGAGGCCAAGCCGACGATCCGTGTCTTCGAGTGGACGCCCAAAGAGCAGCCTGTGCCACCGGTGGTGAATCTGACCATCACGATCAATAACCTGACACAGAAAGGGATATAAAAGGACCCATAACGGAATGACGAGAGATACTTCGTGCTGGCCCCACGATCGTTTTTCGTCATTGGTCTTTCTGTCATTCGTCATTCCCCATGCTCTCCCTCTCCACCTGCTGGCACAGCCACCGTTACCAAGACGGCATGGAAGTCGCGCAAGAGGCGCGGGCGCTGGGGTTTGAATGGATCGAAATCAGCCACGGCACGAAGGTGTCGCTGCTCCCAGGGTTGATGCAGGCCTTCGACGCGGGGATCATCCGGGTGAGTAGCTTGCACAACTTTTGCCCGTCGCCCGTGGAGGTGTTGCTGGATTCGCCAGATGCATTCGAGTTCACCTCCCACCGTCAGCAAGAACGCGACCGAGCGCTGTCGCTGACGAAGCAAACGATCCAAATGGCGACCCGCTTCGGGGCCAGTCGCGTGGTTTTGCATCTCGGCAGCGTGCCGATGAAAAGCCACACCGACCGGCTAGAGGCGATGGCGCACAAGGGTGAGATTTACTCGCGCGCCTACATCGACCTCAAGCTCCAGTTCGTGCAGGAGCGCGAGAAGCTGTCCGCCTTTTACCTCGAGCGCGCCCGCACCGCATTGAAGGTGCTGCTGCCAGTGGCAGAGCAGGCCCGTGTCTGCCTTGCGGTGGAGACGCGCAGCCACTTCGAACAGGTGCCGAACGAGCGTGAGCTGCTCGCGCTGATGACCGAATTCCAAGACAATCCTTGGCTCGGCGCGTGGCATGACTTCGGTCACGTGCAGCGCAAGGCCAACCTGGGCCTGCTCGATCATGCCCAGCTGCTGCAAGCGCTCGCCCCCAAGCTGCTCGGCTGCCATGTGCACGATGTTGATTGGCCTGCCAAGGACCACCGTGTGCCCCTGAGCACGGGCGGTGTGGATTTCGAGAAGCTGCTGCCCTGGGTGCCGAAAGGCCTGCCACTGGTGTGGGAGCTGAGCCCCAGCCAACGCCGCGCCCAAGTGCTGGCCGAGCACCAAGCGTGGCGGTCGAAGTTCGGTGGGTAGGGACGAAAACGGCACCGAAGCCAGGGCCTCGGTGCCGTTGCAGACTTGCCAGCGGCGTTACTCGCTCTTCGCGTCTTCGTTCACCACAATGAACTGCTTTTGACCTTTGCGCACGATGCGCAGACCCAGCGGGTCATTGCCACCCTTGGCCAGCGTCTTGGCCTGGGCGAGATTCTCAATGGGCTTGTTGTTGATCGAAATGACCACGTCGCCCTCTTCAAGGCCCGCACCAGCCGCCGGCGTGTTGGGCTCGACCGCCACGATAACCACGCCCTTGACGGTTTCGGGGATTTCGTAGCGCTGGCGCAGCCCAAGGGTGATCTCCTGCGCGGTGGCACCGGTGATGAACTTCGCAGGAGCGGCCTTGGTCTTGCCTTCAAACGGCGAGCTGCCGCGCTCGCTGGCGCGCTTGGCCAGTTCTTCATCCGACACGCCACCGAGGGTGGCCTGCAGCTTGAGCGACTTACCGTCACGCAGCAGTTCGATGTCCACGGGCACTCCTGGCAAAGCACTACCGACGAGGCTGCGCAGCGCGAGGCTGTTGTCGACCTTCTGGCCTGCGACGCCGACGACGAGGTCGCCTTCAGTGATGCCTGCCTTGCTCGCGGGGGAATCCTCCACCACGCTGTTGATCAGCACGCCGCCACGATCACCGAGACCCATGGCCCTAGCATCTTCAGGATCGACGTCCTTCATGGTCACGCCCAGGAAGCCACGCGAGACCTTGCCGTCATCCAGCAAGTCCTCACCCACACGCAGGGCCATGTTGATCGGGATCGAGAAGCCAATGCCGGCATTCATGCCGGTGCGCGTCATGATAGCGGTGTTGATGCCGACCACGCGGCCCAAGGCATCGACCAACGGACCACCAGAGTTCCCAGGATTGATCGACGCATCGGTCTGGATAAAGTTCTCAAAACCCAGGTTCCGCCCTTGATGAACGATGCCCATGCCGGTGCGGCCGATGGCGCTGACGATGCCCTGTGTGAGTGTTTGCGACAGCTCCATCGGATTTCCCGCAGCCAGGACGACGTCGCCCACGCGCAGCTTCGAGCTATCGCCGATGACAGCGGCAGGCAGGTTGGTGCCTTCGATCTTGATCACCGCCACGTCGGTCAGCGGGTCAGCCCCGATGACTTTGGCTTTGTAGCTCCCCGATTCGTTGCCGACCGTGACTTCGATCTTCTCCGCGTCTTCAACGACGTGGTTGTTAGTGAGGATGTAACCATCTGGGGAAATGATCACGCCCGAGCCTGTTCCCTTGGGCGCATCTTGCCGGCCACGGGGCTGACCTTCATCGCCACCACCGTCAAAGGGAATGCTGTCCTCTGGAATGCCGAAGCGACGGAAGAATTCGCGCATCTGATCCCGACTGGGGCCGCCCATGCGCTGGGTATTCTCCACCGGCATGGATGAGGTCACACGCACAACGCTGGGCATGATCTTTTCGGCCACGGTGGCATAGCTCATGAGCACTTGGCCAGCATTAGGCAGTGGTGCACCGTCTTTTTTCAAACGGGTGCGGAAATCATCCACGCTGATCTTGGGCGTGGCCTTGGCGACCATAGTGGACTGAGCGGACAGGGTTTGCAGACCGCCGCCGGTCAATGCCAGAGCGAGGGCTGCAACGGGTAGCAGGGTGTGGGTTTTCATGTGGGATGATGGTGTATGCATCTAGTATAGAACGCCGCGTATTAGCTGGGTGACGCCAACGGCGTTGTTCTCAGACGATGATTGACACGACTTGTTGTGAACTTTTTGTTTGAACGTCCTGAAACGGCCCGTGGTTTCGGTCAACCATGCACTCTAGCCCGCCACAAAGCTGCCCGAAAAAAATTCATGGGCGAGCCGTCGCCGCGGCAGGGAAGAGCGGTGCAGGCGACTTCTGCCACAAGGCGTGACCGCTCTGATGCGCGAGAATGGCCCCAATCACCATCGAACCACCGATGAAGACGGCCGCCTTCAGCCACCAAGGACTGGTGTCTGTCTGTTCCAGCCCCCAGTTGCCTACCTCGCCAGAAGCAAAATTCTCGCTCGCACCTTGGCCCCAATGGCCGCCGCGCTTAGCAATCGCCGCCTCCGACGGTGATTGGAACAGCAGCTCCGCAAAGCCAATGCTTTCCACATTTTCCTCCTCGGATACCGCGGGAATCAAGCTGCCCGCGCCGATGGGGAAATCTTGGATCGGTAGCACAGGAGCCGCCACTTTGGGGGCCGCAGCAGGCTCCTTGTCCTTCTTGATGATCTTGGATGACTTGATCCTGGGCTCCGCTGGCGTGGTGCTGATCGGCGCAGGCGCGACAAGGTCGTAGTGCTGAATCACCCGCGCAAAACGACCGAGCAGATCGCTGCGGCGGGCCGGAGCGCCATCACGGGCCTTGGCCATCTCGTCATCGAACAAGCCTATAACACTTTCGCGATCCCGGGAGGCTTCGCCAGGTCCGCTGTCAAGACCACTGAGGAAGCGCCCCACCGCCGCCAGCCAGCCGCCATGCCAGGGCGTGCCGCCATCACTCTTGATCAAAGGCAGCATGGCAGACGGATTCGTGCCGCGACCCGACATTGATGCCAGGGTCGGATGCGCACGCAGCATGACCGTGAACGACGGCCACTCATTGAGCTTGGTGCCCAACAGACGATTCGAGCGCGGATCATCGCGACCAAAACCCGTGAGCAAGAAAATATCTTCCAGCCGCAGCTTCCCCGTCGCCAAACCCATGCGATCAAGCTGAGCCAAGGCCGCATCCATGCCTGCGAGCACCAGGTAGCTCTCAGCAATGTCCAGCGCACCGCGTTCCCGTAAGATATCAGACAGCGGAATGCCCTCCACGATCTCCTCGGCCATGCAGGTCAGGCTGCCAGAGTCGTGCAGCAGCGGCACAGGCACCAGCGCGTTGTAGTCGCGCTTCTTTGCCAGCTTCTGCACCTGCTTATGGATCTCAGCCACACGCTTGCCGCACAGACGGGTCGGCGGCACCTGCTCCACCGACACGGAACGGCCCGTGCGGGTCATCGTGCCACGCATCGCGTAGGGATTGGCCATGTCCAGGCGCTGGCTCTGAATGCGCACTAGATTCACCACGCCACGCGCCACCTCTTGATAGCTGGCCAGCAAGGGCGCGACCAGCGCACGCGGCTTCTGCGCGGTAGGGATCTCTCCGGCCAGATGATCGGGCACCATCTTCTGCAAGGCATTGCGCAGATCCTTCATCGGCGTGGTCAAACCTGGCCCACCCGTGGACAGCGTGCTGCCCAGCAGTTCGGTGAAATCAACCACAGCGAGCGGTGCGTCCGGCAAAGTCGGGCCGCCAGCACCGCCTTGCTCATGCAGGAAGGCGCGCAGGAACTTCGCCTGCCGGTCGAAATTCGCCTTCAGCGTCTTGGTCTTGCTGCGCGCCGGGTTCTCCAGCACGCGGTAGTCGGCCACCTGCACTTGCAGCGCATTCGTGCTGACCTGCACCAGCCGGAAGCTGTCCAGCGGCTGCTCATTCAAGAAGTCACCGCGTTCGCTGAGCGCGATCGCCGCATCCAGCGCCCGCGTCGCGATCATCGCCGCCAGCCAGAGCGGCAGCTCCTTCTGCCGCTGGAGGTAGCCACGCAGCGTCTCGCCATCGACATTGCCCGTGATGTAAAAGGGATTCCCGTCGTCCTCACCAAAGTCGATCAGCGGGGCGAGCAAAGGGTGCCCATGCTGCCGAAGCGTGCTGCACGCACTCTCAAAGGCCACCCGATTCGCCGGCGGCTCCAGCAACACATGGCAGTGCACGAACTCCAGGCGCTCATTGTCGAACGCGAGCACGGCCACCTGATTGGCCGACCGGACCAGCTCTACATTGCTGCCCTCGGCGTCCTGGTTGATGAGATAGTGCCTAAAAAGACTTGGCTCGGACATGAAACAAAGAATATGCAACATGTCCGAGGCACGCGGACCTGACAAGCGCAGGATGGAACTTCCGCCTTCGCCCTGTCAGGGAGCACCCGAAAACAGGCCGAGGCTGCCGTCGGCAAAGCCAAGGCTGAAGACGATTTGGCCGCCTGTGTTAATGGCTTCGCCGAGCCCGGTGGATAGGGCTCCCGTAGCCTCCAGATTGATGTCCGAAGCGCTAAGAGTGGTGATGACCTCATTGCCCGCCCGCTCATAGCGCGCCCCCTTGCGCAGGGACAGCACAGACTGCCGATAGATGCGGCCTGCCGCACCCACCGCACTGAGCTCGCCCCGTAAAAGCGCCAGGTTATTCGCCGCCGAGGCACCGCCAGCTTCCACCACCAAGCTTGCCAGCACCGCATAGTCGCCATTCACCGCATTGCCTGCCACTTGACTGATGGTGGCAATCCTGGCCGCACCGCAGCCAGGGGCCGGATCACCCTCCCGCAGCAGGGGCACACCGGGGAAGTAAAGGCGGTCATAGTAGTAATGCACCAAGCACACGTCGTTGGCTGCCGTCACACCAGGGCCACCCAACTGCACCAGCGCCACGAGATCGCCGAAGCTCAGAATCTGAAACCGCAGGAACCGCGTGATGACAATACCCGCCCCTATGGACGGCAGTTCCTCGCCCTTGCGCACAATCAGCTCGGTCGCACCGCGTGTGTTGCCCCATATCCCTTCATTGTTGTAGACATTCACACCGACAGCAGGATTGAGAGTCGCGCGGAACACTGTGAACGTGTTTGCATTGGTCTCGCCAAGGAAGGTGCCAAAAGTGGCCGCCCCTGCACCAGAAGCATCTCCTCGCCGCGCCAGTGCGGTGTCATTCTCAAACACCGCCATGTTCGTCTGCGGCGAGGATTGCAGCATTGAGGCGTAGCTGCGCAGCGCCGACTTGAATCCACACGCCACGCGGGGTTGAATCTCGCCCAAACTCACTCCCAGGGCCGCTATGTCTTCCCCTTCTTGTTTCAACAAGCCTGCGCCCACCTGATAAATGGCCGTGTCATTCGCGGCAACAACCCCATTTGGGCCACTGGCAAACACGACCGGACAGGTGATGTCCGACTGCCGGGCCTGCCTTGGCGTATGCAGGGTTTTGAACACGTTCGCGTTCAGCGAATCGCCCTCGCGCAAGAAGTTACTCGCCCCGCTGGCTTGGCTCCAATTGCACAACGCCTTGTCCGTGTTGGCCGTGACGCCCCGGCCTCGCAGGGTGGCTAGGAACCACGCCTTGTCGTTGTGGTTCAGTGAGATGTTGGCGATATCCGACAACACCTCGCCTGGGTTGAGGCCGCCGACGGCAAAGCCCGTTCTCCCCACGAGACTGAGCAGTCCAGGCTCATCCGTCCACAGACTCTTCGTGGTGCCCGCAGCCGCCCCACTGAGGGTCGCAATGCTGAGCAAGTCATTCTGCGTGCCAATGCAGTAAGTGGGCATGGCGGCGAAAATGCTGCTACCAGCCCCAGGGGCAGCGCTAAGTTTGGTCATCACCTCACCGGCTGTAAGCGTTGTCCGGTAGGGACCGCAGCGGTAGATGGCCCCGGCGTTTGGCGCAGCTTCATCATCGAACGGGCAAGTGGCATACACCATGCCAGAGTCCGCTAAGAGCCCGAGACCGAATGCATTTTGCGCTTTCGGCAATGGATTGAGGCAGGTCGCGGTTTGGTTGCCTGTCGCGGCGTCATACGCACGGAACGCACCCGCTCCCACTTGCCCCAAAACCGTGCGTCCAGGCTCACCAGCGATCAGCAAGTGATCCCGCACTGCCAGACTGCTCCCCAGCCCACCTTCCACTTGATCTCCAACAAGACGCGAAATGGGATTGCCCGTCAAAAGGCTAAAGGTGTCGATGGCTCCTACATTGCTTACCCCGGCGTCTACGCCAGGCAAGCCGACATAAATGCGGCTCGCGTCCAGGGCTATGGCGACGCCCGCCCGGTTTTCGGCGGCGGTCGCTAGGCCGTTGAGGGTGTGGAGCAGTGTGCCGTCGATGAGAGAAAAATGAAACACCGCCCCGGCATCAAATTTGCCGGGCAAATCAGTTCCAGGAGCACCCACCAGCAAATGTTGGCCATAGATGGCGAACCCGTAGCCAAAAAAATCACCTTGCTTTGGGTTTTCCGCCGTCAGCTTGAAACGCTGCACACTTGAGCTGACTGGGAAAACATAGGCCGCACCTGATTCCATATTTTTGTGGGCCGCACCCACCACCAAGTGCTTACCGTCAGCCGCCAAAGCATAACCAAACTGGTCATCTGCTGCGGGATCGGAGGGGACGATTTTCCGCAATTGCCGACCCGTTCGCACATCAAAGACATAGACCACTCCACTGTCGTCTGCGCTTTCCTGATGCTGAGGAGCACCAACGAAAAGCAAGTTGCCACTCAAGGCCACGGAGTAGCCAAACAAGTCTTCAGATTCGCCATCCGCAGCCGTAATCAACCGAAGGTGGCGTAGTGTGCGCATGTCAAAAACTGCCACCGCTCCAGCATTTGATGCCCGTGTGTCATCAAGGCAGAGACCTGCCACCAAGTAGCCGCCATTGCTGGCCAACGATTGAGCGAAGCCCAAGTTTTGTTCTTCCGAAGGCCGGGCAACGGTGATCTTTCTCAAACTCACCTCCGCTGAGACGTGGGCTAAACCTAGCAAGCCTAAGAACCCAGTGATGAGGAAGGAGAGATACGGACGTGTTTTCATGGAGGCATTATAGAAATTTCGATAAATATCGTGTTCAAATTACGTGGAGCACAAGTTCTTGATTAAGCCAATTTTGCCATCTCAGGCCCACTTCAGCTACCCACTGAGATTGCAAATCCGCCTTTACGGCCCCCCGTCCCTGCGGAACTAATGCCGCCCTCCATGTTCGAAGACCTCTACGACTACCTCTACCACCAGAATGAAAACGGTGGCATCCCTCTTCAGGGCACCGGCATCGTCGGCGGCCTCGCCCTGCTGGTCTCGCACGTGTATGCGCTTCTACACACCGCCAAGGTGCAGGCGTTTCTGAAAGCCTTCCCCCGCGACTACAAATGGGGTGTCATCCTACTCAGCATCGACTTCCTTTGGAGTATGCTGTGCATGGCGCACATGGACATGGGTGAGTTCTACCATCTGCGGAAGTGGTTCCTCATTCTCATCCCGATCAGCTTCGTGCTGGTGCTCGTGTATGTGCAGGAATTCCTGTCCGTGCGGGCGCTCGGTGCGCTGCTGCTGCTCGTAGGCGGCATCGTCTTGCAAGCCGCCTTCCTTCAGCCACAAGCCAGCCGCCTGCTGCTACCCGCCATCGCCTATGTGTGGATCATTGCGGGCATGTATTTCGTCGGCATGCCCTACCTGATGCGTGACTGGATCGGCTGGGTCGTCGCCAAGGAAGCCCGCTGGAAGCTAGCTGTCTTCGGTGGCATCGGCTACGGAGCGCTAGTGCTCATGGCAGCGGTGCTGTGGTGGTGAGCGGAGAAGTGCTCAGTGTTAAGTGCTGGGTGATTGGAACTCAGAGGTCTTCCACCAACTACCAAGCACCAACCACTTTCTGGCTTGTTCCATGGCTAGTTCACGAAGCGCCCTCGTCATTCGCGGCGGAGCCATTGGCGATTTCATCGTCACGTTGCCCGCGATCAAGCTGCTGCGCGACAGCATCGCAGACTGCAGGATCGAAGTGCTCGGCTATCCCGGCATCGCCGATCTCGCCGTGGTCGCAGGCTTGGCGGAATCCACACGCAGTTTGGAGCACCGCAGCATGGCGCTGCTGTTCGTGCCGAATGCGAAGCTGGACGACGAACTGTGCGACTGGCTGAAGAGCTTCAACGTCATCCTCAGCTACCTTTACGATCCCGACGGCATTGTGCGGGCCAACATGGAACGCATCGGCGTGAAGACTTACCTGGACGCACCGCATCGCGTCATCGACGGCCAAGGCCACGCCGCGCACCAGCTAGCCAAGCCCCTGGAAAGCCTGGCCATGTATCTGGACGATCCCGCGCCGCGCATCGTCGCACCGAGTGCCGAAGCCCGAAGCCCGCGCATCGCCATTCATCCCGGCAGCGGCTCGATCAAAAAGAACTGGTCGCTCGATCACTGGTGCCGGGTGATGCAGGAACTGCGCGAGCATCCGCTGGTTGTCATCACGGGCGAGGCCGAGCGCGAACGCGGCGTCATCGACCAAGTGCGCTCGACACGCGCGGGCTTGAACATTGAGCATTGGGACGGTTTGCCGCTGGTGGAGTTGGCGCGTCGACTGCCCTCGTGCTCTGCTTTTTTGGGGCACGACAGCGGCATCAGCCATCTAGCAGCGGCCTGCGGCGTGCCTTGTCACCTGTTCTTCGGCCCCAGCGATCCCGGCACCTGGGCACCCGCGAATGGAGACATTGTCGTGCATCGTGTCGCCTCGCAGAACCTCAACGACCTGGGCTGGGAGGAAGGCTGGCGCGCCCTGCGTGCTTTCGTTTGTGACAGGCGTGTCATGTGCTAGAAAGACCCTCTTATGGCTGATCCCCAAAAATTTGGACGTTTCCGCACCATCCTCATCATGGGTGCCCCTGGCAGTGGCAAGGGCACACAAGGCAAGGTGCTGGGCTCGATCCCTCGCTTCCATCACCTCGCTTGCGGGGATGTCTTTCGCTCGCTCGACACCCGCACGCCTCTGGGGCAGGAGTTCATTAAGTATGCGAGCAAGGGCCAGCTCATGCCCGACGATCTGACAGTCCAGCTCTGGCGCGCCAACGTTCATCACCGAGTGGAAAGCTACCAGTTCAAGCCCGACATCGACTTCCTTGTGCTTGATGGCATCCCTCGCAATAGCGACCAAGCCTTCCTGCTGGAACCTGACATTGAAGTGCTAAAGCTTTTCCACCTCAGCTGCCCGAACCGCGATGAACTTGTGCGCCGCCTGCGCAAACGCGCGCTGAAGGACAACCGGTTTGACGACGCCAGCGAAGAAGTGATCCAGAAGCGCTTCAAGACTTACGAGGACGAAACCAAGCCCATCCTCGAGTATTACAAGGGTGACCGCGTGGTCTACATCGACGCCAGCCAGCCCCCCGCCAAGGTGCTCTACGACATGCTCGGCGAAGTGATGAAGCTGGCCGCGTGGCGGGAGATTGAGGCGAAGAAGGTTTAACGCGACATGCGTGTTCTTTTCATCGGCACAGGCGACATCGGCCTACCCGCACTCGACTGGTTGCTTTCGACAACGAAGCACCAAGTCGTCGGTGTCATCACTCAGCCCGACAAGCCCGTGGGCCGGAAGTTGGTGCTGACCCCCCCCGAAGTGAAAGTGCATGCCCTGGCCGCGGGCGTGCCGGTGATTCAGCCCGAGCGCTTGCGCCGTGCGGTCGATGAAGTGAAGGCCTTCGATGCCGACATCGCCGTGGTCATCGCGTATGGGCAAATCTTGAGCAAGGCAGTGCTCGATGCGCCACGACTGGGCTGCATCAATGTCCATGCCTCGCGGCTGCCGAAGTATCGTGGAGCAGCGCCCATTCAGGCGGCCATTCGGGCGGGCGACGCCGAGACCGGCCTCACGATCATGTTCATGGATGAAGGCCTCGACACTGGCGACATCTTGCTCATCGAACGCATGACCATCGCGGCCGATGAAACCGGCGGCTCGCTGCATGACCGGCTCGCACTTGCTGCCCCTGCGGCGCTTGAAAAGGCGCTCGACCTGCTCGCCTCTGGCCAGCCGCCCCGCACACCGCAAGACAACGCGCTAGCCACGCATGTGGGCAAGCTCACCCGCGAGCACGGACACCTCGACTGGTCCCAAAGCGCTACCCAAATCGAGCGCACCGTGCGTGCCTACACACCCTGGCCCGGCACCTTCACACGCTTGCCCGATGGCTCGCCGCTGAAGGTTCAATCCACGCGTGTGGTGCCCGATGCCGAAGCCTGCCCCGATGCGGGCACCATCGTCACCGCCGATCCCAAGCAAGGCATGATCATCGCCTGCGGCCAAGGCTTGCTCGCACTTACCGTGGTGCAGCCAGAAAGCCGCAAGCGCATGAGCGCCGTTGATTATCTGCGTGGTCACGGCGCAGGGTTAGGAGTCGGCGCACGTCTGGAGTAGCAACCGAATCTTCCTGAGCTTATTCGGTGTTCACACTTCAACGTGTCCTTGCTTGAGGTCATGAAACGCTGAGTCGTGAGCACCGAACTCAGTCATGGACTCAACCGCTCGCGCTGCCACGCGCCATCGAGCAAGCGATAGCGCAACCGGTCGTGCAGGCGGCTGTGGCGACCTTGCCAGAACTCGATCTCGTCAGGCACCAAGACATAGCCGCCCCAGAACTCTGGGCAGGGAACGGGCTGGCCTTCGGGGAAGAGCTTTTTCAGTTCCTCGGCGCGGCCTTCGAGCCAGGCGCGGTCGGGAATGACATCGCTTTGCTTGGACGCCCAGGCTCCGATTTGGTGGCCGTAGGGCCGCACAGCGAAGTAGCGCTCGGCTTCGGCACGCGGCAGCTTTTGCACCACACCCTGCACGCCGACCTGGCGCTGCTGGGCGGTCCAGAGAAAGCTCAGTGCGGCGCGGGGATGACGCTGCAATTCGTGACCTTTGCGGCTTTCGTAGTTGGTGAAGAAGCTGAAGCCTCGCTCATCCAACTGTTTCAGCAGAACGGTTCGCACGTTCGGCGCACCATCGGCACCGATCGTCGCCAGCGACATGGCATTCGGCTCCGGCAGCTTCTGCGCCACGGCATCGGCCAGCCAGAGATGAAACAAGTCAATGGGCGACTCGTGGGCGAGGTCCTCGACCAGTTCGCCGAGTTCATAGCTCACGCGCATGTCGTGCAGGTTGGGTTTGTCTTGAGGATTCATCGCGGTTAGAAAACGCTGAACAGTGCACACGAGTTGCCTGCACTGCCAATGTCCAATCTTGTGCCAATCATGTCCGTCTCCCTCACCGGTATCCTTTCCGATCTCGACCGTGTGCTGCTCGGTGCGTCCGCTATCCAGGCACGGGTTGCAGCGATGGCCGATGAAGTGCAGCGCGAGTTCGCTGGCAAGCTAATCACCGTCATCGCCATCATGGACGGCGGTCTCTTCTTTGTCGCCGATTTGCTGCGTGGCATCGACCTGCCCATGCGCCTGATCACCATGGGCGCGAGCAGCTACCACGGCACGACCACCAGCAGCGGCGAGGTGAAATTCCAATGGCCCGCGACGCTGAAGTTGCAAGGGCAGCACGTGCTGCTGCTGGATGACATTTTAGACACTGGCCTGACGCTGGGTGCCCTGCAAGACCGACTGAAGCAAGAGGGCGCAGCCACGATCAAGACTGGCGTGTTGCTCAAAAAACGCCGCGAGCATGTGCGGGAAGTGCAGGCCGATTACGTCGGCTTCGAGATCGCGGATGAGTTTGTCGTCGGCTACGGCATGGACTACCAAGGCCGCTTCCGCAATCTGCCGTGCATTGGGATTCTGAAACCATGAAACTGCGCGTGCTATTCTTCTCAGTGCTGCGTGACCTGACCGGCCATAACGAAGTCGTTATGGATAGTGAAGGCTGCACCACGGTAAATGATTTGCTGTTCATGCTGTTCGCCAAATGGCCCAAGCTCGAAGAATGGGATGCCAGCCTATTCATCGCTATCGATCAAACCTATGTGAAGCGCGACACTCCGCTGCACGATGGTGCCGAGATCGCGATCATGCCACCGGTGCAAGGAGGCTAACGCAAATGACGAATGACGGAATGACGAAGGACGAAGGAGGGGCTCCGAACGAAGCTTCTGATTCGTCATTGGTCATCGGTCATTGGTCATTTGCGAACGCCCCTTGTCCTTTCTTGCCCGAGATCGACCGCATCTACAAAGCAGCGGATGTTCATGCGCTGGGCACGGATCGCGGGCCATTGTTTTATGAGACCTCGTTGTGCTACGCGCAGTCGCAGTGGCGGGTGGGCTTGCCTGCGCAGGCGATGCTGCAACTGAACCGTGCGCTGGCGTGCTGCTTGAAGGCGGACGAGCCAATGCTGCATCGCTGGCCGCTGCCCTACACGGCGATGGCTTGGATCATTCAGCAGCGGCCTGAGGGTCAATTCATCGGCAATCCGCGACGACATTTTCAACATCTCGCCACACGCATGGTCCAGCCGCACAAGGAGCTGCGAACTTGGCGCGCGTGGGCGTGCTGGTATCTGTCCAAGGTTTTGCTGCCGGAGGAGGAACATCCGGCGGATTGGAAGCAGATTCGACAGGAGGGCGTGGTCGAGCCGACCTTCCGCCAGATTCGCGAGCAACTGCGTTCGCTATCGCCTGCCAACGATGAAGCGAAGTGGTTGGAGGCACTGGCTTGGGCGGGCTTTGCCATTCCAAAGGCGAGCGGTGCCACCTTTGAACTCGTCGGCACCGAGCAACTACATGTGGTGCATGAACTGGCCCACGCCATCTGGCCACGCGTGTATCCCGGCATTATCAGCGAGGCTCAGATCGACTACATGCTGCGCCAGCGCTACGACTTGGACGTGTTGCGTGCGGATGTGGAGAAGGGTATGTGTTACGCGCTGATTCACAGTGATGATCAAAACGTCGGCTTCATCGCTTTCGAACCACGCACGCATGAGGACGAAGCCTTCCTGCACAAGCTCTACGTTCTGCCGGAAACGGCGGGTCAAGGCATGGGCGCAGCAGCCTTGAACTGGGTCAGCGAACAAGCCGCGTCGCATGAACTCAAGCGGCTGCGGCTGTTCGTGAATAAGCACAATGTGCGGGCCGTTCGTGCTTACCTGCGCAACGGCTTCATCTTCGATCGGGATGTCATCACGGACATCGGCGAGGGCTTTGTGATGGATGACTTCGTGATGGTGAAGCACCTGGAACCGGTTAAGGGTGAGTCGTGATCGAAAAGCCCCCCATCGCCCTTGAATCGTTGCTCGCGCTGACACAGGAGCAGCTCACCACCGTGCTCAAGTCCTGGGGCGAACCGGCCTTCCGCGCCAAGCAAATCCAGGAGTGGCTCTACAAGCATCGCGTCACAGACTTCGATGCGATGAAGAACCTCAGCGTGGCCTTGCGGCAGAAGCTTGCGGAAAATTACACACCGCGCAGCATGACCTACAGCAGCGTCACAGGATCGGAGGACACGACGCGCAAATACTTGTTCAAGCTGCACGACGGCCGCTATGTCGAGACCGTGCTAATCCCGGCGAACCCTTCGCTCTACGGCGGCGCTTCGGATCGGCTGACTCTGTGCGTGAGCAGTCAAGTGGGCTGCGCGTATGATTGCAAATTCTGCGCCAGTGGCCTAGCCGGCTTCACTCGCAATCTGAGCGCAGGCGAGATCGTGGAGCAGATCGTGCAGGTAGAGGCACTGGCCAAGGACCGTATCGACAATCTGGTCTTCATGGGCATGGGCGAGCCTATGGCGAACTACACGAACGTGACCACGGCCATCGAGATTCTGAACGCACCCTGGGGCGTGGGCATTGGGGCACGGCACATGACGCTGAGCACGAGCGGCGTGGCACCGAACATCCGCAAGCTGGCGGACTTCCCGCTGCAAGTGCGGCTGGCGATCAGCCTGCACGGTGCCAGCGACGAGGTGCGGGAAAAGATCATGCCAGTGAACCGCAAGTATCCGCTCAATGAGCTGTTCGATGCGCTGCGTGAATGGCACGCGAAGCGGAAGCAGCACCTGACCTTTGAATACATACTCATCGAAGGCGTGAACGATGATCTGGAGCAAGCGCACTTGCTGGCGAAACGCGCCAAGCCACTGCACGCAAAGGTGAATCTGATTCCCTACAACACGGTGGAAGGTCTGCACTGGACTCGCCCCAGCGAGCGGCAGCAGGATGCCTTTCAAGAAGTGCTCTTGAATGCAGGTGTGACCGCCACCCTACGACGCGAGAAGGGTCACGACATTGCTGCAGCCTGCGGGCAACTCCGCCTGAAGCAAGAGACTGACGAGGGCATCATCGACTCAATGATTCCTGCAAAGCGCATCACGATCGGTGCAGGTGTTTGATGATTGTTCACGCTAGAGCCAATTAAATATTAGTATAACCACAAGTGGCAAAGTAACCAGCGGCATTGTTAGTCGTGATTTTTGAGAACGCCTGGCTGATGGCTCGGTCGAGTTCTTGGGGTGTGCGTGCTTCGGCACTGCGCAGTGAAGCCTTGATCTTGCTCCACATTTTCTCGATGGGGTTGAGGTCAGGCGAGTAAGCAGGGAGCAACCGCACTTCGGCTCCCACAGCTTGATCCAGGGCGACAACTTGAGGGCTCTTATGCACCGAAAGGTTGTCCATCACCACGATGTCACCCTGCTTGATTGTCGGGCAGAGCACTTCCCCGATGTAGGTGAGGAAGGCCGCTGTGTCAGCGGCTCCCGGCAGGTGCATGCAGGCAGTGGTGCCATCCAGCCGGATGGAGGAGATCATCGTGGTGCTCTGCCAACGCCCGCATGGCGCTGCGGCGTGCAACCGGCGACCTCTCTGGGCTCTGCCGCGTAGCCGGGTCATGTTAGTCTTCGCCCCGCTTTCATCAAGGAAGACGAGCCTCCAGGGCTCTAGCCCGCCTTGTTTGCGCTTCCAGCGCCGCCGCGCCTTGCGGACGTCTTCGCGGTCTTGTTCGGCGGCGCAGAGCGTCTTTTTTTATCTGTCAGCCCTATGTCCACGAGCAAGTAGTAGATCGCAGGCAGCGGGCACTCCAGACCCAGGGCTTCGCGCTGTTCGACCAGCGTCATGTCGGGCTTGCGCTTGAGGTGCTTGCGAATGGCGATGCGGTGCTAGGCTACAATGCGCTTTTTGCGCCCGGCGAGATGGTGCCGGGCCTTGATGCAGCCGGTCTTCTAGCGCTGCTGCAACAGCTTCTTGACCATGCCAAGGGAAACGCGAAAGCACTGCACGATCTCATCACGGGTGCCTTCGCCTTGGTCACACGCACTCACGATGCGTTCATGTAAATCAAGGGATAGAGTGGCCTTGGTTCTTCATAGCATGCCTTTTATTTTAGGATTTATATTTTTTTAAATACTCAAGTCGCCGCCTCGGGTGGCTTGGGTGAGCAGGCTGCTAGCAGGAGCAGCGTGGTGAGAGCGGTGGGGGTTTTCATGATCCAGGGGGGATTCAGACGCCAGGGGCAGGGGGCGAGACCGGCAGCGAAAATGTCCACGCAAGTGGCGACATACTGGTCGGGGGTGTAGCCTTCACTGCACCCAGCGGTGATGCGCAACATGCCGCCGAACAACATGCCTGTGAGCGAGTTGGCAGCGACACCGAGATCAATGCCCTTGCGAATCCGGCGCGACCTTGCGCGCGGCCTCGAGGTTGGCGACGAAGCGGGCGCGCACGGGTCGCACTCCATGATGATCATTTTGGCATGGTCGGGAGCCGTTTTGCTTCACCGACCATGGTGCGCGTGAAGGCTTCGTCTCGCACCATTATGGCGTAGATACATGCAAGTGCTTGCTTGCATTCGGCAAAATGAAAATTTCACTCCGATAACTGAAGGGGCTGGCTGGGCAGCAAGAAGCGTCCATAGGCGCGCAAGTCAGGAGTGGAGAATGCGTCCAAAGGTCTGTAGAGTGAAGGTATGAAAATCTTTCGCCATCTAGTGGTCGCCATCGACTTTACCCCTTCCTGTCGCAGAGCGTTGCGTGAGGCGGCGCGACGCGCCTCGCTCGATGAAGCGAAGATCACCGCAGTGCATGTCATGGAAGAGTTCCTGGTGCATGAGCTGAAAAAGGCTCTATCAACAACAGAGGCCGTGGTGCGTGCTGAATGGGAGGCGAGGCTACGCAAGTTTGTTGACGATTCAGACGTGGGTGGCGGCCTTGTGAAGACCGAGGTGCGCGTGGGGCATCCGTTTGGTCAGTTGGTGGAGGCTTGCTACACTCACAAGGCGGACCTGCTGGTGATGGGGGTGCGGGGTTCTAAAGACCAGCCGAATCGTGTAGGTGCCATCGTGGCGAAGTGCATTCGTCGTGCTCCGGTGGATGTGTTAGTAGTGCAGGAAGAGTCGTTGTCGCCTTTCAAGCGTGTGGTCACCTGCGTGGACTTCTCGGAGAACTCGGCCAAGGCCGTGCAGTGCGCGCTGCATGTGGCCCAGCAGGACGGTGCGGCGCTCGACTGCCTGCATGTCTACCAGTCGGCGCTGGCCATGGCCATGGACTATGGTGGCTTCGTCACTACCATGCCCGCTCCTGTGCTGGAAGAGGAAGGCGGGCATTCGTGGCAGATGCAGCTGGATGACTTTCTGGAACCGCTGCTGCGTAAGGCTGACGGAACGATCGTCCAGAAGATGGTGGTGGAGCAGACCAATGTTCGTCAGGGCTTGCTGGACTTCGCGAAGCTCAGCGGTGCCGATTTGGTCGTGCTTGGGACCACGGGCAAGGGGTCGCTGCGACACATGTTGATTGGCACCACGGCGGAGAAGATCGTGCAGCAAGCACCGTGCTCTTTGCTGGTGGTGAAGCCAGATGACTTTGAGATTCAGCCTGACTGACTGTGACGCATGGCTGAAGACAAAGAGACCATAGATGACGTGCGTGCAGCGCTGGAGGCCAGCGAGATGCGAGTGCACGGTATTCTGGAGACCGCCGTGAATGCCATCATCACGATCAGTGATCGTGGCATCATCGAAACCGTGAATGAAGCCACGGTCATTATCTTCGGCTATGAGCGGGATGAGATGATCGGACAGAATGTGTCAATGCTGATGCCCTCGCCGTATCGCGAGCAGCATGACGGCTACCTCGGCAATTACCATCGCACTGCCGAACGTAAAATCATTGGGATAGGGCGTGAGGCTTTGGCGCAGCGTAAAGACGGCACACTGTTCCCGATTGATCTCTCTGTGGGTCAAGTGGACCTGCCTCAGGGACGCATCTACACGGGTATCATTCGCGATCTTTCGGAGCGCAAGGAGTTGGAAGAGAAGATTCTTTCGATCAGCGAGGAGGAGCAGTCACGCATTGGGCAGGACATCCATGATGATCTATGCCAGCAACTGGCGGCCATTGGCTGCTTATCCAAGGTTGTTTATCAGCGACTCACCGCCAGCAATGTCCCCGAGGCGCTGCAACTGGCCGAGATTACAAGGTTGATCACCAGTGCCAATGTGCGTGCACGTGAAATGTCGCGTGGACTTATGCCTGTGGTTCTGGACGCGGAAGGTCTGATGGCGGCGCTGGCGGATCTAGCCAGCGGGACTGAGCGTATCTTCCGTGTGTCATGCCCGTTTCGTTGTGATCCCCCCGTTCAAGTGAATGACAACAAGGTCGCCACACAATTTTTCCGCATTGCTCAGGAAGCGGTGGCAAATGCGATCAAGCACAGCAAAGCCGACCGCATTGAGATTACTCTGGCGCTAGTTAAAGGCATGATCTCCCTGACCATTCGGGACAATGGTGTAGGCATCCCGGATCACTCGCCAGGCAAGGGGACTGGGATGGGCTTGCTGACCATGAGTCATCGTGCACGAATGGTGAGTGGATCGCTGACGATTGAGCCGGAACAGTATGGTGGCACCGTGGTTTGCTGCACAGCACACGCTCCGCCCAACATGATGGAACTGCCATGAAACGCATCTTGCTTGTCGATGATCACCCCATCATGCGCCACGGATTGGCGCAGTTAATCCAGATGGAGCCTGGGCTGGAGGTCTGCGGTCAGGCAGGCAGCGCGGTGGATGGGCTCGCGGCAGCACAGAAACTGAGGCCTGACGTGGCGGTGATTGATCTCACGCTGCCAGACAAGAACGGCTTGGAGCTGTTAAAGGACATCCACGCGCTGCTGCCCAGTGTGAAGTGCATCGTGCTATCCATGCATGATGAAAATCTTTATGCTGAACGCGCGCTGAAGGCAGGTGCACGGGGCTACATTATGAAAGAGGCTGCTGCAGAGAACTTGATCAATGCGCTGCAACGCGTGCTTGGAGGCGGCATCTATCTCAGTGATGTCATGGCGAGCCGGATGCTCGAGCAAGTTACCGGACAGCGAGGCAAAGTGGGTAGCTCAGGTGTTGAGCAGCTGACGGATCGTGAGCTGGAGGTGCTTGAATTGATTGGCAAAGGCACACCGACCAAACTGATTGCTGAGCGGCTGAGTATCAGCGCGCGCACGGTAGAGGCCCATCGCTCTCACATCAAAGAAAAGCTCAGCCTAACCGATGGTCCAGCGCTGGTGCGCTACGCCGTCCACTGGGTCGAGAGTCGGGCAGCATAATGGTTTCCACTACACTCTGGCTGCGGTGTTACGCGAGCAATTGAGTCGTAGCCGTGAACAATAGAAGGAAGGTCAGGTGCAGGTAGCATGAAGCCGTAACCCTACACCACCTATGAACTCTCATTCTGCCAACAAAGCCCGCGAACGTCTGGTCGATAACCTCAGCAGCACGGAATTCTTCAACAATTACAGTTCAGCCTTTGCGCAGCTCACCGGACTGACATTGACCCTGGATGCCACGCGCGAAGGCGAAGTGCTCACCGCCGCGCAGACGACTTATTCACTGGCTGGTATGGCCGATACCCGGGTCCCTGTGCGTGTCGGCAAGGCCCTGGTCGCTGCCATCCATACCGGCGGAGTGCGGATCGAGCCGGCCACGGCCCAGGCCTTTGCACCCGTGGCAGCGGCTCTGCTCGATAGCGGCTGCAGCGCGGCGGAAGTGAAAGCTGAGAGCATCGCCTTCTCGCAGCTGCCAGTGATGCCCAAAGAGCGCTATGAAGCAGCACTGGCCATGCTGAAATCCTTCGCCTTCCAGCTGGGTGAAAGCGCCCATCGCTTGCTTTTCGCCCACGCACAGCATGAGCCTGAAGCGGTGCGCACGGCGAAGGCGTTCATCATGGAGCACTTGGCCGAGCCCATGTCTCTGGAACAAGTCGCGGCCCATGCCCACGTCAGCCCTTTCCACTTCTGCAAGGTCTTCAAGCGCGCCACGGGTATGACCTTCACTGACTTCGTCAACCGCGTCCGCGTCGAGAAAGCACGCAAGATGCTGATGCGCCCTGAGGCACGCATCACCGAGGTTGCCTATGACGTGGGCTTCCAGAGCTTATCACACTTTAACCGTAGCTTCCGCCGCATTGCTGGCGAGTCGCCTACGGAATTCCGCAGCCGCCTGCGCTCACCGCGCGGCATGACCTTGGCTGCGGCCTAACTAGTTGTCCCCACAAAGGACAAGGCCAGTGGCCACAGGCCGCTGGTTCCGCCCCGGAGCACCTCGGGTGAGAGCGACGGTGTTCCGGGGCCTCTTGCCCAAAAGCAAAGAAGTTGCGCTCTCACCGCTTCCCGGTCAAAACATGAGCCATGCGCTACTGGCTCCTGAAGTCCGAACCGGACGTTTTTTCCTTCGACGATCTCAAAAACCGCCCTCGCCAAACCGAGCCCTGGAACGGCGTGCGCAACTATCAGGCACGCAACTACATGCGCGACGACATGAGCGTGGGCGACTTGGGCTTGTTCTACCACTCCAGCTGCGACGAGCCTGGCGTGGCTGGTATCGTGAGAATCTCCAAGGAAGCCTATCCCGACCACACGCAGTTCGATCCAGCCAGCGAGTATTTTGACGAGGGTAGCAAGCGTGAGGAGCCCCGCTGGCTCATGGTGGATGTGTCTTGGCACGCTGACGTGCCGAAGTATGTGCATCTGGCGCAGTTGCGTGAAGATTCCGCGCTTGCTGAGATGCTGATCCTCCGCCGCGGCAATCGGCTGTCCATCACGCCGGTCGATGCCACTCACTTCAAACACATTTGCAAGCTGGGAGGAGTGAAGCTGTGAATTTGCAAGATCAAGTCTGTGTGATCACGGGTGCTGCACGCGGCATCGGCTTGGCGCTGGCGCATATGCTGTCGACCAAAGGCGCACGCGTCGTGCTGGCGGATGTGGATGCCGCCGCGCTGGAGGTGGTGAGTGTGCCAAATGCGAAAGCAGTCGTGTGCGACATCACAAAAGCGAGCGAGGTCGGGCACCTTGCCGCGGAGGCCTCGGCTCTCGGTCCTGTCGCCGTGTGGGTCAACAATGCAGGCCTTGCCCGGCATCGCTGGATTCCTGATTATACCGAGGCTGAAATTGACCTGATGCTGGCCGTGAACTTGAAGGGCACGATCCTGGGTTCGCAGTCTGCGCTGCGGGCGATGATTCCGCAGAAGCGCGGGCACATCATCAATGTGATCTCGACGGCAAGTCTGCGCGGCATTCCCAGCGAGACGGTTTACTGCGCGGCAAAGTGGGGCGTGCGAGGCTTCACTCAAGGCCTCCAAGAAGAGGCGGCGGCGCACCGTATTCGCGTGACCGCCGTGCTACCCGGTGGCGTGGCCACTGAGTTCTGGAGCGGTGCCAGTGAACGCCAAGCGCCGATGGAGAAGTTCCTCACGCCGCAGCAGGTGGCAGATGCCATTGTCCGAGTGATCGAGATGGACGATGACTGCGTGACCCGTGAGCTAGTGCTGCGCTCGATCGAGGACAGTGACTTCTCGGTGAAGCCCGCTTGATCTGTTGAAACATAACGGGCCGCTGTGCTGCCGCAGCGACCCGTTTTGGGTTCAGGGTTTGGGGGGAAAGGCTACTCGTTGAGGACTACGCGCAGTTGGCCGCTCTGGATTTGAAAATCACGAATGCCCGCGACAAAAGCTTTGAAGGCGGGGTCATCACTGATTGGCGAATCGGCAAGCATGTTCAGGCCTTTCATGTCGCCCAGCCATGCGTTCGGCAGTGGCACACCACCGACACTGACATCGCTGATGCTGAGCGCGAACTTCTGGTTGTCATCCATCTTCGCACCGAGCGAGATGCCGATGCGCAAGGTCATGCCGTTACCCACTTCTCCTTCGGCACCCAGGGGCAGCAGGAAGGTGGCGGTGCCGCCGCCGTTGTGGAGCGAGACTTTGATTTGCTCGCCCAGGCCTTGCTGCTCGAAGAACGCATTGATCTCGCGATCCGTGAGAGTCAACGTGCGCTTCTCAACCTCGGGATCGACCGGTGCGGGCAGCGCGGCTCCGCTCTGTTTCAGAGCTTCCAGTTTGTCATCCAGCACGGTTTGCTCGTTGGCCGTGAGCATAACCGGCGAGAACGGTGACGCGTAAACATTGCGCTTCACCCACCAAGCAGTGCCTGCGGCGGCGAGGGTGGCGCTGCCGAGGATGATGCTGGTGACGATGAGGGCTTTCTTTTTCCAGGAACTGCCTGCGACGGCAGGTGCAGCGGAGGGCACAGGAGGCATGGGATCATTCATGGTAGGGTTCAGGGCTGGGGTTGCAGCAACGGGTCAGACGATGCGGGTTCGTTTTCGTTCGGCGATTGCACAGATTTTTTGAGAATGGAATCCTTGTCGCCTCTGCTGGGCTGCCCATGGTCGGCCTATGTGGGATGACGAAGAGGACAAGCAAGAGCAGAAACAGCGGCTTGAGCGCGAGCTAGAACGTCGTCGCAAGCAAGGTGCAACCTTGGTCCCCGTGGAGGTGCCGAAGAGCACCAAGCTAGCGCGGCAGTTCTGGGGCCAGGCTTGGCAGCGGCATTTGGAAGGCTATGCGGACTATGCATCACGCCTGCCGCAGGGGCGTTCGTATCTGCGGCAAGGGCATGTTTTTGATTTGGCGATCAACGAGGGCCTCGTGACGGCGATCGTGACGGGGCAAACGATTTACGATGTGCAGGTGAGGATCAAGCCGCTGGACGAGGAGCGCTGGGAGCACTTGCAAAGCCAGTGCTCAGGACGGGTGGGCAGCTTGCTGGATCTTCTCGCTGGGAAGCTTGGAGATGGGGTGATGAAGCTGGTCACTGATCCGTGCGAGGGTCTATTTCCTCAGCCGAAGGAGATCAAAGTCATCTGCACCTGCCCCGATTGGGCGGATCTATGCAAGCACGCAGCGGCGGTGCTGTATGCCATTGGCCTGCGATTCGATGCGCAGCCGGAGCTGTTCTTCAAGCTACGCGGTGTGGACTCCTCGGTCCTCGTCCGAGGTGCGTCTTCTGCCTTGAATGCGGAGGTGCTGTCCACGGACGCAGCGCAGATTGCGTCGGATGATTTGGCTGATGTCTTCGGTATTGATCTGACCTATGATGTATCGACTGACAAATAGTGAGTTCGAAAGGCGTGCTAGTGCGATGCGTTTCTTTCTCTCCGCATTGCTAGCCCTGGCTTTCTCAGCGCTGGCACAGCCTACGATTAAATCACCCTGGTTCGGTATTCATGTCATCGACGAAGCCACGGGGCAGGGCATTCCACTGATCGAGCTGCGCACGGTCAATGATGTGCGGGTGATCACGGATAATGCGGGCTGGGCCGCCTTTCATGAGCCTGGGCTAATGGATCGCGAGGTGTGGTTCTACCTCAGCCATCATCCGGGCTACGAGAGGGGGAAGGATGGCTTTGGCTACGAGGGCGCTCGCTTGAAGACCACCCAGGGTGGCTCGGCGGACCTGAAGCTGAAGCGCACGAATATCGCTCAGCGCATCGCTCGGCTCACGGGTCAGGGTTTGTATCGCGACAGTGAGTTGCTCGGCCTACCCTGCGCGCTGCCGAACCTGAATCCGGCTGGTATCATGGGGCAGGACAGCGTGCAGGCGGTGCCGTATGCAGGGAAGATCTTTTGGCTTTGGGGCGACACGAATGTGCCGCACTACCCGCTGGGCAATTTCCAGACGACCTCGGCTTTCACACCATTGGCATTGAAGCCAGAGCAAGGAATTGCTTTCGATTATCTGACGGATGACACGCGTCCCGACAAGTTGCGGCACATGCTGCCGATTCAGGACCAGGGCGCGGTGTGGCTGTTTGGTCTGCTGACGATCAAGAATGTCCAGGGCAAGGAAACGATGCTCGCTCATTACTCGCGCCATCTTGGTTTGGACAATGCTGTCGAGCATGGGCTGGCGCGCTTCGATGAAGCGAAGGGGCACTTCGTGGTGCTCAAGCAGCTCGACAAAGAAAATGCTTGGCGATTCCCGCGCGGTCATGCGGTGCAGGCGGGTGAGTGTTTTTATTTCTCGGATAGTTTCCTGCACACGCGTGTGCAGGCGCGGTGGGCAGACTTGATCAGCCCCGACCACTACGAGGCACTGCGCTATGACGAGACTGCGCATGAGTGGTGCTGGCAACGCGAGCAGCCCCCAACCACACAGCATGACGAGACGCGGCTGCTGCTGAAAAGCATCATGCCTGACAAAGACGCACGCTATCGTTTGAGGGATCTGGCCACGGGTAAACTGGTGCGCGTGCATGGCAGTAGCGTGCAATGGAATGCGCATCGCCAGCGCTGGGTGATGATCGCGGTGCAGAGTGGTGATCGCGATACCCCATCGCCGCTGGGCGAGGTCTGGTATGCTGAGGCCGAGACACCTGAGGGTCCGTGGACGAAGGCCGTCAAGGTGGCCAGCCATCCACGATACTCGTTTTATAATCCGATCCATCACGGCTTTCTCGATGCCGATGGCGGACGCACGATTTACTTCGAGGGCACCTACACGCTGGAGTTCTCGGGCAATCCGTATGCGCCTTCGCGCTACAACTACAATCAGCTAATGTATCGTCTGGACCTGGATGATGAGCGGATGAAGGCGGTGCGGGCGGAATGAGCAGCGCGCAGTTGCGCCCGGCTATGCTTATGCGGAGATTATGAAAATTTAATTCCAAATGAAGCAACGCATCCGCGTCCTCATCGGCACCCGGCCTGAAGTCATTAAGCTCGCCCCCTTCATCATCGAGCTGCAAAGGCGGTCCAGTGAGTTCGATTGTGTGGTCTGCTCGACCGGTCAGCACAAGGAGATGTTCGCCCAGGCGATGGAGGGCTTCTGATTGAAGGCTGACCTCGATTTGGGTTTGATGACACCGGGGCAGACGCTAGCGGGCATCACCAGCCTCGCATTTCCAGCGGTGGACACAGCTTTGCAGGAGGTGCAGCCGCAGACCATGATCGTGCACGGCGATTCCACCAGCGCCATGGTGGGCAACATGTGCGGCTTTTACCGTCAGCTCCGCGTCGGCCATGTGGAGGCTGGGCTGCGCACAGGGAACATTTATTCGCCTTTTCCTGAACAGGTGAACCGCAGCATCATCGGCAAGGTCGCTGCGCTGCACTTTGCACCCACGCAGCGATCCGCTGACAACCTTCTGCGCAATAAATCAGTGCATGTCACGGGTAACACCGTGGTAGATGCCTTGCAGTTTATCCCTTGCACCTGAATCCCAATGTGCAGCAGCCGGTGAAGGCGATCCTCTCCGATCATCCACGCATCGCCCTGCTGCCACCGATTCCCTATTCGGCACGGCTTTGGTTGATGGAGCGAGCGCATCTTATCCTGAGCGACAGCTGTGGCATTCAAGAGGAAGCCCCGAGTTTCGGCAAGCCGTTGCTAGTCATACACCACACGACCGAACCCCCTGAAGTGCTGGATGCTGGCTGTACAAAGCGCGTTGGCACGGACACGACGAACATCGTGAATGAAGCGCGTGTCTTGATGGGCGATGTGGCCGCGTATGCCAAGATGAGCACCAAGCCGAACCCTTTTTGGTGATGGTTGTGCTGCTCAGGAGATCGCCGACTTACTGCTGTAGTCGCGGTGGTGTTTCCGCGCTGCGCGGTCAATATACCGCATGACTGCCAGCGACAATGACGACGCTTTGCAACGCCGCATGGCGAAGTTGAAGATCCATGAGGACGACTTGGTCGAGCAGTTCACGCGTGGCACGGGTGCGGGCGGGCAGAAGATCAACAAGACGTCGTCAACGGTGCAGTTGAAGCACATCCCCTCGGGCCTGGAAGTGCGCTGCCAGCGCGAGCGGTCGCAGTCGGCGAATCGCTACTGGGCAAGAGTGGAGCTGTGTGATCGGCTTGAAGAGCGCAAGGCAGCCGCCAAGTTGGAAGCGCAAAACGAACGTGAAAAGGAGCGCCGTCAGAAGCGCAAACGCCCGCGTGGGCTGAAGGAGAAGATTTTGAAGACCAAGCACAAGCGCTCGGACGTGAAGAGCAAGCGCGGTCGGGTGCGGGATGATTGAGTCGAGCGCTCTGTCTCCACGTTCCGTGTGCACGCTTTAGCGTGTCAGCAAACGGTGAGCAGGCTGGAGCGTGAACACCAAATCTGTCACGAGAACGATTTGCGCAGATGGCTGGGCAGGATGTTTAGCGCCTCGCGATACTTGGCCACCGTGCGCCGGGCGACATGAATACCGCGCTCATTAAGCATCTTGGTGATCTTGTCATCGCTCAGTGGCTTGCGGGTGGACTCGGTGGAGATGATTTCGGCTATGGCGTTCTTGACGCTCGTGTTGCTCAAGTCCTCGCCCGATTCGGTCTTCACGCCTTGGGTAAAGAAGTAGCGCATCTCGAACACGCCATGCGGTGTGGCGATGTATTTGCCAGCGATCGCACGACTCACAGTCGTCTCATGCACGCCCACGGCATCGGCTACCTGGGCCATGTTTAGCGGACGTAAGAAGGCGGATCCCTTCTCCAGGAACTCCAGCTGGTGCTTCAGGATTTCGACCGCGATTTTTTGGATGGTCGCTTGGCGCTGATGAATGCTGCGGATAAGGAATTTTCCGCCGCGGATCTTGTCGCGAATATAGTCGCGCACGTCGCTGCGTGCGGCAGGATCGGCCAGCATGTCCTTGTAGGCATTGCTGATGCGCAGGTGTGGCAGGTCATCGCCATTCATCATGGCGACCCACTCGCCGCCTTGCTTTTCGGCAACGACATCCGGCGTGACGTAGTGATTCTGCAAACTGGCGAACCGTGATGCAGGTCGAGGATCGAGGGTGCCAATGAAGTCCGCCGCGCGCGATACTTGCTCAATCGGCACCGCGAGGCGCTTTGAGAGCAGCGGGTAGCGCTTGTTGGCCAGATCGTCGAGATACTGCTCCACGAGGCGATACGAAAGGCTCTGCTTCTTGCCCAGGCGCTCCATTTGAATGAGCAGGCTCTCGCGCAGATCGACGGCACCCACGCCCACAGGATCGAAGCGGATCAGCAGTTCCTTAGCTGCGGCGAGCTCGTCCACAGGCACAGCGTGCGAAAGGCTCAGGTCCTCCAGCGTGCTGTGCAGGAAGCCGTCGTCATTGAGATTGCCGATAAGGAATTCCACTCGCTCCCGCGTCACCTCGTCCGTGCTGGCGGTGCGAAGCTGCTCCATCAGGTGCTCCTGCAGTGTGGTCGGTGCCACAATGCTGTCCATGATGTAACGCCAGCGTTCGTCGTCAGCGCCACGGTCACGGGTTTGGGGGCGGCTTTGGGACCAGTAATCACGCCACTCCTCGTCCATTTGGGAGAGTTGCCGCATCTCGGCATCGTCCTCCAAATCATCGGGCACCGTGTCGTTCAGGGACACCTCGGGTTGCTCCATTTCGAGCACGGGATTCACCGAGATTTCCTGTTGGACCAAGTTGCGCAGCTCCATCGTCGCAGCCTGCAGAATGTGCAGGCTCTGCTGCATCTGCGGCCCGATGGCGAGCTTTTGCGTCTGCGATTGATAGAGTCCTTGATCGGCCATTTGAGTTGGTAGGGCACCAACAAGCCGCACACCAATACGTACTCAAGCATTAAACGGGCCAATTTATTGACATGATTTTTCGACCCCGCCCCCGAGCTATTGCTTTCGACCAGCGACGACTTCCAAGGTGGTGTCCTGAATCTTGCTGTCGATGCCCCGCAATTCCTTGTACAGAAAGCGCTTCACGGTGTCGTCTAGGTCTTTGGATGCGAAACCGTGACCGCCATTTTGCATGGTCAGTAGCACCGAAGAAACGCCCGCTTTTTTTAGTATTTCGTGCAATTCAGTCGCCTGAGCGAAAGGCACTAGCGGGTCTTTGGTGCCATGTGCGGTGAGGAAAGGCGGGTCGTCTTTGCTAATGTAAGTCACGGGCGAGGCGTGCTTTGCCGCATCCGGCACATCCTGCACGCGCCCGCCGATCAATAGAGCCTCGGGATAGTCTGGCATCGTGCGATCGACCGTGCTCGATTGTGTGACCATGGTGAGGAAGTTCTCCGGCCCGTAGTAGTTGATCACCGCCTGCACGCGGCTGCTTTGATCCGTGAACGTGCCTAGCTGGCCCTCCAGTTCCTTCACGTCGCCACTAGTGCCGAGCATGCTGACCAAGTGCCCGCCTGCTGAACTGCCCCACACGGCGATGTGCTGCGCATCCAGCCCATATTCCTTCGCGTTCGCCCGCACCCAGCGGATGGCCGCTTTGCAGTCATGAATCTGCGCGGGCCACTGCGCTTCATTGGTCAGGCGGTAGCCGACCGACACACCCGCATAGTCACCGCTGCTCACGTAGGGGGCGATGTTGCGGAGCCCACTCGCCTTGTCGCCCGCCTTCCAGCCACCCCCATGAATGAACACCACGACGGGCAGCGGCTTGTCATCGTTGCGCTTCTTTGGCAGGTAAAGATCGAGCTTTTGGCGTGGATTTTCCGTGCCTACGTAAGGGATGTCGCGTTTGGCTTCGATGCCCTCAGGCACCACATTCGACAGCGGTTTGGGTCCTGGCAAGGCAGGCCTCCCACCCATCGCAGCGAGGTGCTCAGTAAGTGAAATGCGCCCATCGCCATCTTTATCCAAACGCTTCACCACAGCACGTCGCTGCAGCGGCAGTTCATCGGTAACGATGAATCCGTCGGCGTTTTTGTCGAGCCGCTTAAACAGCGCTTCCGGACCGGGTGTGCCTGCCTTGCCCGCGTTCGGGTTCTGTTGGGCGTGGGCGGGAGCAAGGCTGAGGGCAAGCGCAAGAACGGCAAATCTTTTCATGGGTTGCATTAGAACGTTCAGGGGTTCATGAAGTTGCTCTTTCGCAACTTTCCAAAATCCTCTTGCGCAATGCCATCCACCCGGCATAATACGCGCCTCGTTTTCGACAACGAAATGGCTCGGTAGCTCAGTTGGTAGAGCATGGGATTGAAGATCCTAGTGTCGGCGGTTCGACCCCGTCCCGAGCCACCACCTCAGGCCCTTATAAATCGAGGGTTCAGAGGATTGGTGGCTAAATGACAGTCTCAATAGCGATTGTCAGGAATTGACAGAAAATGTCAGTTTTGCCCCCTTAACTGGCAACGGACTTTCAAGGCAGACCGCGCCATTGCCCGAACTTTCCCCGGCTCCGAACCCATCCAAAGGGCCACCGAATGGCTTCACATCCGATGAAGTTGGCAGCGATCAGGTATGCACCCTTTTCACGTTCCTACAGCCGTCGCAGGCAATGGGCGCTCTCAGTTGGGTCACAGCTTTTTATGGTGCTCCACTGAGAGTTGGTGAGGTGCCGGTGCAGGGTGAGAGTCCGCATTGGTCCCGGTGACGATGCAGACCAAAGGGCCTGCAATCCACAGGAGGGGGCGGAAACCTTCGCAGACGCATTCCCACAACGGGCCAGCATCGCTGCCCCGCAGTCTTGGCGACTGTTTCTCGTCGCGCTGCACATCGTTGCTAACCGTTTCCGAAAAAAGGAAAGCCCCCTGCGCTGCGTGTCGCTGTCCGTTGCACTCGTCATGTCCTGCGCTTTGCTTTCTCCATGTGCGGACGCTACACGCTGGAGGAGGTCATAAGAGTCTTAGACCGTATCGCACCGGGCAGGCACGCCGCCATTCTCCGCGAATGGGACCGCAAGTATCCGAACATTCCTCCTGGCACCGTGGTGCCCATCATTCGGCGGGCGAAAGGCGCACAAGAAAACGAAGCAACGACGGCCCTATGGAAGCTCGTTCCCCCGTGGGCGCGTGATCCGAAGCAAGTCAGCTATGCGACGATCAATGCACGTTCCGAGTCGGTGCGCGAGAAACCTAGCTTTAGCCACGCTTGGCAGCAGGGGCAGCGCTGCCTCATTCCTGCTTCTGGCTGGTATGAGTTCCCAGAGGTGAGCAAAGGCAAAAAGCAGCCCGTCTATTTCTCGCTCCCTGACAAACAGCCCTTCTGTTTCGCGGGCATCTGGGAGCACTGGCAGCGTCCAGTCGGCGAGCATGAAGAAATCACCTCCATGGCGATTCTGACCTGTGAACCGAATGCGACCGTTGCTCGATACCATGATCGAATGCCCGTGATGGTGGCCCCTGAAAACTATCAGGCTTGGCTTGATCCTGAGAGCGATGTGAATGCCGCCTATCAGTTGCTCTATCCCGCCTCACAAACGCTGCCGCTGACCGTCTGGCCCGTAACGCCTCGCGTCGGAAACGTCCGCTATCAAGCCGACGACTGCACGACGCCAATTACGCCCGAGCCCATGAAATCCGAGCCTCCGAAGCCGCAGCAGTTGGACCTCTTCTAGCCAAAAGGCGCACTCTCCCGCCCGAATTTGCGCCTGCTGAAAGCGAACAGTTGAAACTGTTCACGCGAACAGTATTGGTTGAGCCATGCTCACTCTCTGTCGTCCCCCATCGCTCACTCTCCTTTGGCTCTCCGAGGCGCATTCCTGGCTGAAGCATCGGGTGCCCCTGCTGGGCAGCATCATGGCGGGCATTCCGCAGTTTGAGGAAGAGCGCTCGGAGGCGTGCATCGAGATTGACCCATCTACCCTACGCCTGCCCAAGAACGCCCGCACGTTCGCTTTGAAGGTGCGTGGCGACTCCATGCACCATGCGGGCATTCGAGCGGGTGACTTCGTCGTCGTGGAGTTTCGGCAGGCGAAGCATGGCGACATCGTCGCCGCGCTGATCGACGGCGAAACCACGCTCAAGCGCTTCATCCTTCAGGGCGGGGTGCCTTACCTGCGCGCTGCTAACCCACGGTATCCCGACCTGATCCCGGCGCGTGAGCTGGTCATTCAGGGCGTGATGATCGCACTGCTCCGACTCACGGAACGATGAGGCACCATGATTCTGCACTTCGATGCGGACGCCTTCTTCGCCAGTGCGGAGCAGGCGGCTGATAAGAGCCTGCGCGGTCGTCCTGTCGCCGTCGGGGGAGAGTGGCGTGGCATCATCGCCTCTGCCAGCTACGAGGCGCGCAAGCTCTGCCCTGGCTTGATTGTACTCCCTGTCATTTCGACCTCTATAAGCGGCTGGCTAGGCGTGGCCTACCTGTTACTCAGGCCAGCACTAAATGCTAAGGTCGTCCAGGAACTCAGATGCAGGCTCCACACTGGTTACAAGCAGATGGTCCCTTGCGCGCGTGCAGGCCACGTAGAGAAGCTGGCGCTCGGTGTCATAGACCTCTTGCAGGTCAGCATCATCGCCCACGGTCTCGATGCGCTCTTGAAGCGGGATGATCTCATCGTCGCAGGCCATCACGACCACGCAGCGGAACTCCAGCCCCTTCGCCAAGTGCATGGTGGTGATGGAGACATGCCCGGTCTGAGTCTCCACATGCTCGTCGAGCACCTTCCACGAAAGACCGGCTTCATCGGCGGCAGCTTGAGCGCGTTCTAGCTCGGCGTCCGAGCGCACAAAGACGCCCATCTCATGCGGTAGCACGCCTCTCTTGGATTGATCGGCAAGCCAGCGGGCAACGGCCTTGCACTCATCGGCCTCAGTCTTGAAAGATTGAATCTTGGGCGGTGGACCATTGAAGACAGAAACCGTGTCGCTTCGGTCCTCCTTGTTGCCGTCCACGTCGAACACTTCCGGGCCAAGCAGTCGGTCGGCTTGCATTCGGATTTGATGAGAGGTCCGGTAGTTCACCCGCAGGTTGCGAGAGCGTCCGCGAATGTCCACGCCGAGGGATTTCCAGGAGAAGGGCTGCT
>CAXNNN010000002.1:0-31523 GCA_964203095.1 Verrucomicrobiaceae bacterium
GCTCGGCGTGCAGCTCAAGATGGGCGAAACCCGCCTGCGCAAGGTGCTCACCGCCGCCCCCGCTGGCCGCGACACCTATCTGGGCGAAGTCTTCATCGCCGACACGGAGACCCAGGGGTTCGCCATCTACGCCCCCAGCGCTGCGAACTCCTCCGGCTTCGACATTGTGAAGGTCGAGCTGGTCCCCACACATGAGGGCGAGGCTACGGTCACCCCAGCCGACGATGGCAGCCTGACGCTGCATGCCAAAGACGCCACGACCTGGTCCGAAACCATGCGCTTCGAGTCCAAGCGCGAAAAGAACTGCCTCGGCTACTGGACCGACCCGGAAGACTTCGCCGAGTGGGAGTTCGAAGTCGCCAAGCCCGGCAAATATCAAGTCATTGTCTCGCACGGCTGCGGCGGCGGCAATCACGGCAGCGAAGTCGCTGTGAAAGTCGGTGGCCAGGAGAAGAAATTCACCGTGCAAGACACGGGCGGCTTCCAGAAGTGGAAGGACGTGCAGGTCGGCGAGATCGAGATCAAAGAGCCCGGCACCCAACGCCTCGTCATTGACCCCGTGAACAAGACCAAGTCCGCCGTGCTCGATGTGAAGAAGGTGGTGCTGAAGCCGGTGGGTTAAGCAAGAAGCGACGGCAAGATGCTGTCACTCCTTGCTCAAGAACCGCACCTCCAAGGTCACGCCTTCAGGCAGGAAATACTTCGGCATTTCCGCCTCGATCTGATCCAAGCGGCCCCACTCGCGGTAGAGCTTCACAATCATCGCCGCAGATTCAGGAATGAAGCTGCCGTAGTTTTGCAGCAACAAAGTTTCGGCGGCTTCAAAGGCCTTCTGACCGATCAGGAACTCGATCTGCACGCGTGTCAAGTCTGCGTTGGGGCGGCTCGTGTTGCCCATCTGTGCGGCCGCGAGGTCATACAGCTCTCGGGCCCAATCGGCGCGGTCGGCTTGTGTGAAAGCATCAGCCCACTCCTTCGTCAGCGTGCCACCAGGAAAAGGCATCCGCACGACTTCGGCATACAACTCGCGCAACCGGGAATCATCCTTCATGGCCGCTGCGGCAACCGCAGCAATCGGCAGCAATCGCGCCTGCATGCCGGCCGGTGTCGCGCGCAGCGCTTCACACGCCATCCAAGCAGCCGCAGGCCGCCCAGCATCGATCAGCGCCTGAGCCGCCAGCTGCACACAAGGGCGATCGCGCTCCGAGGCCCGACTCCACGCGGCGGTGACCTCTGCAGGCAAGGTGCTGGTTTGCCATTGCGAGACGAGGCAGCACAAGCCCAGCGCCGCCAGAGCAGAATCACTACCGCTACGAGCTTCCGTCTTCAACACGGCGATCCAGCTTGGAGCCACGCTGGGCTGCTTGGCCAGGTGTCCGAACCACGTCGTTAACCTCTGCAAGGTCGCACGGCTGCGTCCGCCCGAACGGAACAGAGCTGCCACCTGACTGCGCCCACGCTCAGGGGTCCAGGTGGCGTCCAGGGCAAAGAAGCGCAGTTGCTCCAGCCGCAGCGCAAAACGCTCCTCCAGCCCCTTCATCGCGCGCTCGGCTTGGGTTAGGAAGTTCAGCGCCTCGGTGCTGCGCTTGGCCTTGTGCAGTTCATCGGTGATGGCCAGCGCCAGCTCGGGCGACTTCTTGTCCACCGCTACGGTCATGAGCGAACGCACGTCCTCCCACTGCGCCGTCTCCGCCGCCAGTTGCGCACGCAGCTTCAGCACATTGAGATGCGCTTCGTCGATCGCATCCTTCACCGGCACCTCTTGCAAGGCCTGATGCGCGGGATGCGGGGCCTTCAGCTCGACCATGAGTCTGGCCCGGTGCAGCGCGGCCTCAGGATCTGCGGGCATGGGATTGTCTGGCGTGCCACTGATCAGCGCCATGTGCATCTGGTTCCACGCCTCCAACGCGCCCTTTGTGTCGCCATCGTGTTCCAACAAAAGCGCCAGCTCGCGCGCATACGGCACTTCATGAGCAATGCGGCCTGCCAGAACACGGGTGAAGCCTTCCTTCTTCCACGCCAGCTCGCGGAGGCGTAGCGCATCGCGTTGCAGCGCCAAATAGCGTGCGTGCTTTTCGCGCAGCACTTCATCGCCGATGCCCTGCGGTTTGTAGACCGGGTCCTTGCCGAACAAGCTCTCTACATACTCGCGCCCCGGTCCCGGCTCCCACGCTTGCTCGCAGACACGAATAAAATACTCTGCATACAAATTGTTCGTCGGCGCACGCGGCGGAAGCAGGCGATAAACTTCGATGCACTCACGGATCAAGCCATTGATTTCCAGGTCACGCCCCAGTTCGATGAGTGCTTCGACCGCATCTTCTTCCTTCATGTCGACCGACGCGAGATACTCGCGGATCAGGCGCACGCGGTTCGGATAGTTCGTCGCGCGCAGTTGACGAATGAGTCGCGAGCTGCGCCACAGGCTAAAGGTGTCGCTCGTTTTTGGGCCGAGTTGCACACCGCCCATCTGCTGATTGAGATGCTCATCCATCGCCGCGACCAAGGGTCCCAGGCCCTGCTGAGAAAGGATGCCACCGATCATGCGCAGGTCCTCCCAGTAGCTGCGCAGGTGATTGTTGTCCTCGCCACGCAGCGAGCCCTGCGGCATTAAGCCTCCCTGCGGCACGCCCAGTGTACGTGATCCGAGCAAGCCCTGACTGGCGAAGCTACCCAGTTCCTTCACTGCGGGATCCACGGCACCCGCAAGGCCCGCGACGGCGGCTTCACGCATGGTCGTCAGCGCACTGGGCGGCGACGAACGCAGCCTTGCCAAGGCTTCCTGCACCACCTCATCTCGCTCCTGCGGTGTGTGCGCCAGACGATGCAGCGCGATCACACTCATCAAGAATGGATCCTGATCTTCACCGCTGTAGCCACCCGGCTGCGGCGACTCATCCAGCACCTCATGCAAATACTGGCGCTGCAAATCCCACAGCTCCGCCGACTCTGCAAAGCTCGAAAGCACGAATGAATAAGAGCGCCACAGTTCCGGCGATTGACGGCGTAGACACTCGACCAGCGAGATCGCTTCCAGATAGCGCTGGCGATCCTGCAAGCGCTTAACTAAGTCTAGTAGCGCGCCGTTTTGCAGCAGTCGTGCATTGCCTAGCACGACGAGTTCCGAAGGCTCATAGCGGAAGCTCTCCCAGTCCGCCATCATCCCGGTCACCGCTTGCAAAATGCGCCGCCGCTGCGCCTGCTTGTCACGACCAATGATGGGAACCTTCATCCAGGCCAGCGCCTGTCTCATGCCTTCCGATCGCACGATCATCCAGGCGTGAACGAATTGCAGATCCACATCCTCGGCCTGACCGATGGCTTCATGAAGTGCTGTCTGGAACGGCTTGTTAGCCCCTGCGTAGAAGAGCGCCCAAAGCTTCTCGATCGCGGGCGCTTTCGTTCCCTCCTGCCATTCCTTGGTCCACGCAAGCAAGCCTCCCCCACCCTGTCTGCGCAGCAGCTTGGACATCTCCTCAATGCCACGCAGGCGCACCAGCGATACATCGTCAGGCAGCTCCATGAACTCGGGTCGCGGCGTGTTCAAAAAGGCCCGCAGGCGTTCCGCCTCGGCCTTCTCCAAACCGCGTGATTCATCAAGCAGATCGACGAGTTCCTTCATCGAAGCTGCAGCGCCGGGCTTGCGTTCATCGGCCAGAGGGAAAGGCCAGCGCTCGGGTGGCAGGGTCTTCAGTGAGTTGCGCGCACGGGTCTTCGACAGGAGTTGCCGCAGGTGCTGCTCCGCCGCTTGTTCATCTGCTACAGCGATGCATTTCAAAGCCAGTCGCAATGTGCTGCGTGGGTCCCACGAGCGCACTCGCTGCACCTGCTCATAGACGCGCTTCTCGGCTTCGTCTTGGCCGGTGTCCTTGTAATACTGCGCCAGGTCTTCGAGCGCTTGCGCGTCCTGCGACAGGCGGTTCTCCAACCGACGCCGCACCTTGTCCGCCTCGGCGATTTGGAAGGTCTGCTCCAGCAGTTGAATCAGTTGCCGGGATTCGCTTGCTAACTCTTTGGCCGGAGCTGTGGCCACGATTTGCTTCTGGAAATAAATCGCAGCCTTCAAGTCCCCGGCCCTGAGCGCTGCCGCACGCAATTGATCCAGCGAAAACGGCGTGTCAGGCGAGGTGTAGTAGGCCTGCTTCATGGACGCGAAGGCCTTTTGCGCGTCGCCATTCTTTTCAAACACGGCTGCCAGCGCCTCGTGGAAAAAGCCATCAAAGGGATGCTTGCGCGTGCGCTCAATCAAGCGGCCCTCCACCAGCTTGAGGCGCTCCTGCATGATCGCGGGCTCCACTTCACCACTGCTCGCATCGCTCCACACCAGCCGGTCAATGAAGCGCTTGAAGGCATCGCGCCGACGCTTGATGTCGGTCTCGGCTTCTACAATCGCGATCTGCGTTTCCACATAGTCGCCCAGCTTGTTCGCCTTCATCAGCAGCTCGGCATAGCGTTCGCGCAAGGGAATACCCGCATTGCCTGGCGTGCGTTGAATCGCATTGCGCCAGAGTTCCAGCGCCTTGTCGAGCTGGCGTGTGAGCTGATAGCATTGGGTCAGGGCGGAGAGCACACCTTCGTTGTCGGGCTGCTCCTGGAGCGCTCGTTGCAGTTCGCTCACCGCCAGCTCCGGCACGTTGCTGGCCATGTGCTGCTCGGCGAGGCGCAGCAGGTATTGCACGCGGTTCGAGGCATCACTTTCGATGAGGTGCTTGAGCTGGTGGCTGATCAGCAAGCGATTGTCATCAACCATGGCGACCTCCAGCCACAGACGTTCGATCTCCATGGGCTGGTCGACTCGTTTGCGGGTCGTTGGGTCTATGCAGACACGGCGCATCAATGCATAGGCATCGTTCATGCGGTCGACACGGCTGGCCCACCACACGCCGCGAACCATTAGCTCGGAGCTGGCCTTCACATCCTGCGCTACTCGGATGACTTGATTGGCATGATCGAGCAGTGCTTTGGGCATTTTCACCACGCCGTCACTGGTCGGTGCGTCGGTGCCGAAGCCCGCGCCAGTGATGAAGGCGGGCAGCGTGAATTCGCTATTGGAGACTGCAGGCTTTTTGGGCGCTTGTTCCTTCTGCTCCCCCATCAGCAGGGAGTAAAGCCGGTCGTCGATGTCGGCACGCTCGTCGTAGCTGGTCGCTTTTTGGAAGGCGGCTTCGAGCTGCTCAACGGCGTCGCTACTCTGGCCGCTGCCCGCCATTAAATCGGCGAGCCGCACCAACTCTTCGCGGCCACCATTGGATAGCTTGGTGGCTTCCCGTTGCAGGCGCAGTGCTTCCTCATCATTGCCACCGGATGCCAAAAATGCCGCAGCATCGTTCAAGCGCCGGGCTTGTTCCTCCGCAGTGCTGGCACGTGTGGCGTAGTCATGCAGCACCTTGGTTGCCTCGGTGCCGCGATCGCGTGAGCGGTAATAGGTCGCCAGTTCAAAGGCCGCCTCGGGCTTGTCGCCATCGCGCTGCACTCGGCGCTGCAGGATCATTTCCACGACCGCATCCAGCGAGCGCTCTTGGGCGAAGGACAGCACCTGCTTTTCTACATCGTTCGTGCCTTGATGCTCGATCAACTCGCGCAGCCGCTGCATCGCGGGGTCCTGCTGGCCTTGACGAAGATCGGCCTCGGCACGCAGCAGCACCAACGCGGGCAAGTCAGAGCCATCGTGTTTTAGCTTTTCATCCAGGATCTTGGAGGCCTCGGCCGCGCCTTCATGATCCAGCAAAGCACGCACCAGCTCCCAGCGATACTGCTCGGCCTGTGGCGCAGCCTTCACCAGCTCGCGCAGCCACACCAAGCGCTCATCAGGATCGACCGTCAGCGTAAAGAAGCGCGTCATGTCATTGAGCGCCTGCTCGGTCGCGGGCTGCTGCCGCGCGCGGCCTTGCAGTTCCGCACGCATGTCGTCGAGCAACCCGAATCGCTCATGCACCCGGACACGGCGCAGGAAGAACTCGGCGTAACGGCTGTCGTGATAATCGAGCAGCGAAAGGCCCGCACGCAGCGCCTGATCGGCCTTGGCAAACTGATCCGCATTTTCGTGGACGCGGGCTAGGTCATGCAAGGCTTCGAGGCGCTTTTGCGGATCGGATTGCTGCGCCAGTGCTTCGAGCAAGGACACGGCTTTTTCCGGGAAGCCCGCGCGCAGCATGAGCTGGGCCGCGGTGCGGGCGAGTGCCAAATCTTGAGGCTTCAGCTTCACGGCCGACTGCCAGGCCTTCACCGCCTGGTCGGTCTTGCCCGCCGCCAGCGATAGATTGCCAAGCTGCATCCAGGCCTCGACCTTGGCAGGGTCGTTGTCCGGGAGCGTAGCGGCCAGCAGGGCCTGCAAGGTCAGGGCCTTCGCCGAGTCACCTGACTCAACCGCCACCTGCGCCCGCGAGAGCAGGGCCAGCGCGTTCTTCGGCTCCAGCCTCAGCACCTCATCATAAATGGCCGCCGCCTTGGCGAGGTCGCCGCCTTTGCGCAGGAGGTGCCCTTGCACCAGCAGCACGCTGGGATGCTTCGAGGCCTGGGCCTGCGTGGCGATGTTGTCGAGCAACAGCTTGGTCGCCTCGCGCTTCTGGTAGAGATCCCACAACAGATCGACCACGCGGCCATACTCTGGCCGTTCCACAAGCAGGGACAGGTATTCGTTGGCAAGGCGTGAGTCACGCTCGGTCCACGCCGTCTGCGCTTGGCTGGAGGAAAGCCACGATGCTGCCAGCAGCGGCAGAACGAGGGATTTCCAACAGCGAGGAGTCATGGCAACGGATATGTTACGATAAAGCTGATCATTTGTTTATCCACAAAAGAGCAAAGAGGGCACAAAGATCCGCACCACGGGCCTTGCCTGCTGTTTCGTGGCCGAACTCACACGCCATTTGCCCGGCGCGCATTCGCTGCTACTCTCGGAGCCCGCATTATGGCACTCGCAAAAATCACTTCCGTCTCTGGCCGCGGCGTTCACGTTCCGGGCGCTGACATCGACACCGACCGCATCATCCCTGCGCGCTTTATGAAGTGCGTGACTTTCGATGGGCTGGGCGAGTTCGCCTTTTATGATGTGCGCAAGCATGAGGACGGCACCGACCGCGTGCACCCGCTGAACGACCCGCGATTTGCTGGAGCGAGCGTGCTGCTGGCGGGCCCGAACTTTGGCTGCGGAAGCTCCCGCGAGCATGCCCCACAGGCGCTGTATCGCTTCGGTTTCCGCACCGTCATTGCCGAGAGCTTCGCCGAGATCTTCTTCGGCAACTGCGCCACGCTGGGCATTCCCTGCGTCATGGGCACCGCTGATCAAATCAACGCCCTGGCCGCTGCCATCGAAGCGAATCCCGCCCTCGAAATCACCGTCGACGTGGAAAAACTGACCGTGAGCTACGGCGATCAGTCCTTCCCTGTGACCACTACTGCGAGCGCTCGCGAAGCCCTGATCAGCGGCAAGTGGGACCCGATTGGCGAACTGCTAGAAGCCAAGGACGCGGTGGCAGACAAGATGAAAGCGCTCGGCTGGGCGGCCTGATTTCCTATGAGTGAAATGATCCTTGAAGCCCGCGATTTAACGCGTGAATTCGACGGGGTGAAGGCGCTGGATGCCTTCAGCTTCAAGGTTCACAAAGGCGAGGTACTCGGCCTGCTCGGTGCCAATGGCGCGGGCAAGACCACAGCCATGAATATGCTGCTGGGCCTGACCACGCCCACCTCGGGCAGCATCCACGCCTTCGGGTTGGACTTGGCCAAGCACCGCATCGAGATCCTGAAGCGTGCGAACTTCTCCAGCGCCTACACCGCGCTGCCGGGCAATCTATTGGTGTGGCAGAACCTGCTCGTCTTTGCCCGCATCTACGGTGTGCCGAATGCGAAGCAGAAGATCAACGATTTGCTCGAACTCTTCGAGATCGCCGACCTGCGCAAGCGCGTGACGGGCCAGCTCTCCGCCGGCGAAAGCACTCGCGTGAACCTGTGCAAGTCGCTACTCAACGAGCCGGAATTGCTGCTGCTCGACGAGCCGACCGCGAGCCTGGACCCCGACATCGCCGACAAGGTGCGCAAAACCATCCGCAAGGTGCAGGCCGAGCGCCAGATCAGCATTCTTTACACCTCGCATAACATGCGTGACATTGAGGAAGTCTGCGACCGCGTCATCTTCCTGCACAAGGGCAAGGTCGTAACTGAGGGCACGCCCAAGGAGATCGTGGAGCGCTCCGAGCAGAGTTCGCTGGAAGACGTGTTCATCAAGATCGCGCGCACAGGCGACGTCGAAGAGTAGTCAATCGTTTCGCTTTCGGAAAGCCTGCTACCTTGCCATGATTTCTGCCGTGACGACTCGCCTGCTTACCGCCGCTGCTACTGCCCTGCTGCTCTGCCAATGCAGCCTGCTGCCCGGCACCGATGATCCCACGGTGATCTATGCACTGGCCCCGCAGGAGGCCTTGCCCTCGCCGCTGGAGCATAAGCTCACGCCCGTAGGCCCTGCGATCTCCTTTGCCCGGGATCGCTATGAATTGACGACCGTGCAGCAGGAGATACTGAAGCCGCTGGCAGCGCAGTGGCAGCGGGATAAGACCACGCTTATGGTTCTCGGCTTCGCCACCCGCGGGCTGCCGACGGACTACGCCCGCAGCCTGTCCCAACGCCGTGCCGAAGCCGTGCGCCAGACCTTGATCGACGAGGGCCTGGACGCCGCGCTGCTACACTCCGCCGGCTATGGCCACGATCAGCCCAAGCTCGGCAGTGGCGATGAGGTGAAGCTGTTCACGCTGCCTGCGGTCGAGCCGATCTCAGCGGCTGGGACTCATTGAAAACACCGCCGTCGTCATCTGCTCGGCCTCCGCGCGGGTCATGGTTTTGCGCTCGTGCCCGGCACCCCAGGAGTCGCTGTAAATGACGTCGCCGGACCTTGTATTGTAGCCAGTGATCAGGCGCATATGGCCGACCTGTCGGGCACGCGGCCCGTTGGTGATGGCACCCGGAGGCGGCAGGCCGGGCGAAACACCGGTCTCTCCTGGCCCGAGTATCACGCACCAGAGCAAGGGCAGGCCTTGGTTGATGTGTTCCTGGATGAGCTTGCCGAGGTCGGCCTTCCAGGCACGCTCGACTTCGCTGCGGCTGGCGGCGTCGCCAAGGCCATAGCCAACGGGAATTTTGAGGAGCTTGGCCCGCATGTTGTAGTGCTGGTCGATCTTCTTCAGAGACTCATACATGATGGACGGGCTGGCACCTTTGTCGGCATCGGCAGCCACCAGTTTAGCAAGCTCGTCCATGTCGCATGGCACGTCGAGGTAGCGGAACACTCGCTCGCAGCTAGCGGCGACGCAGTAGCCTTTGGCCCCTTGATCGCGCATTGGAATGCCCGTGATTTCAATGGACCCGGAGGCCATGTCGCGCTTCACAGAGCCGACCAATGAATCGCGCCTGCGCGTGGTCGCATTGCCACCGATGCCTGCCACGTTGAGCAATTCCTTTCGAGCCGAAGCGGGCGACAATATCAGCCGCAGGAACTCGACGTCGCCCTTGGGTGCCTCGGCATTGAACTCCAGAAGCGCCAGCGTGTGCGGCGTGGTCCAGAGCCAGCCGTCGGTCTTGACGATCGCCTTGCCAAACGGCACGCTGCGCTGCGGCCTCACCCCCAGTGTCGCGCCCAGCGCACGCCCGGCAGCCTTGAACACAGCATCGAATTTTTCGGCACTGATCTGGCCGCTGTTGCCACGCGTGAGCAGGGTGATGGTGAGCTTCGAAGCTCGCCCGCTCTGAAAATCCAGGTTCACTTCCTCGGCGTTCACGGTGTCCGCGAACATGAGCAAATCTGTGTTCGTGTTACTGAACATTTTCCTCGCCAGACGAACACTATCTCGCGTGGTGGTGCTCCATTGGTAGAAGGGGCTCTTGCTCACGTTGACAACGGTTGTCGCGAACGATCTCTCCAGCGCATCTTGTGTCAGCGTCCACAACTCCGGCGCGCGGAAAAGTTCATCGACCCGCACGAAGAAGGCCAGCTCGCCACTGGGGGCGATCGCAGGCTCAGCACTGGGCGGCGGAGTGATGGCTTCGCTGCCTGGAGGTTCCAGTGCAGCGAGATTGCCCTGTAGCACAGCTCGCCCCTGGGCGCTGCTCCAAGTCAGACTCTTGCCCGTGGCATCCTTTTTCCAACCCAAGGCTGCGCGTGGACCGGGCTTCGGCTCGGTTCCCAGTGCTTGGGAAAAATGTGCTTCCAACCCCTTCGGCCTGCCACCGCGCAGCTCCACTCGCTTAGCCTTGCCATCACTGCCAAAAACGACAGCGGCTTCCTCCAGCACCAGCGTGCCCTCCAGCATGGTGAGTTCCACCGCGACATTCGAAAACGGCTGCTTCGAAAAGGTGGCCACACTGCGGCCATTTGCCCAGCGGATGAAGGGATTCTCCCTGAAGCCTGGTGCACGATATCTCGCATCCAGTGCGTCCTGTGTGAAGGTCCAAGCTTTGGAAGGGTCAAGCAGGGCCGTAAGGTCGAGCTTCAATTGATGCTCCGTCTCCTGCTGCGCCGGGGCCAGTGCCACGAGGCTCAATGCCGCCAACCATGAGATCACCTTGATGCGTGCATGCATGGCGAGCTTTGTATCGAAATCACTCGTCTTAAGCAAGGGAATGCCAACCGCGACGCAACTTCGTGCCCACGATGGCGTTTAGGCTCGACCATGATCGTGCGCTCTCTCTTTCCGCTGCTGCTAGCCTTGGCTGGCCTTTCCATTTTTCTGTCGCCCGCCAGCGCGCAAAACAATGGCTCGGCGACGACCACGAGTGCTGCGGGCCCTGTGATCGTGTATCGGCTGACCTTCGAGGTCACGGGCGAGACGATCAATTTCCGCCCCTTCCAGAACGGCTATTATGTTGCCCCTGTTCAGGGCGGTGTGGGCACCCTGATTCTGACCCGCCAGACGGGCAACGAGAAGAGCTACTACACGTATAACAACTTCGGCGAGCTCTTCCTGGCCAAGAACGGAAGCAAGCGCAAGGCAGTCATCTCGGCCACCACAACCAGCACAGGTAGCAGCAGCACCAATGCAAATGCGGTGTCCACCACCACCCTCTTCGCCATCGGCGATGCTAGCGAAACCAAGGAACTGGATACCGCGGCTGTGTCGGGTGACGTTTACTTTGCCGACGAGCTGAGCGGCTATGCCGTGTCTGCCGACAGCGAAACAGACCTGCCTTTCTCGGGCAGCGGTTCAGACATCGGCGTAGCCGGTGCGACGGTCCTGCTGGCCAAGCTGGATCAGTCCCGCACCGATGCGGGCCAAAAGCAAAACTTCACCGTGCTGGAAGCCGTCACGGCTCTCATCGCCGACTTGACCGAATCTGGCTACACGGACGGGCTGGCCACAAAGCCGTAACGAGTCGCCAGAGTCCGTGCCTTGAAGTTGCAAAGCAGGCACGCTGGCGCACTGTGCCAGCCTCCATGCCGCACACTGCTTTCAGCGAAATCCTCGACACCCTCCCCGCGCGCAAGTCGCCGCTGATGGAGCGTTTCGCCGCGCTGCTGGAACCGAAAGGCCCCGCACAACTGGAAGCGATGGCGCGCGAGTCGCAGCTGATCACCCGACGGAATTTCGGCAAGACGATGCGCCTATTCGCGCCGCTCTACGTGAGCAATGAGTGCGTCAACAACTGTAGCTACTGCGGCTTCTCGCGCGACAACACGGCGATTCTGCGCGTGACGCTGACCATCGATCAAGTCATCGCCGAGGCCAAGCACATCGCGGCCATGGGCTTCCGCAACATCCTGCTCGTCGCCGGCGAACACCCGCGCTTCGTCAGCGACGGCTACCTGGAGGAATGCATCCGCGCGCTGCGTGCCTGGGTGCCGACCATTGGTATCGAAGTCGGGCCGATGGAAACGCCGGAGTATGCGGGAATGGTCGAGGCCGGGTGCGAGGGCTTGGTCGTGTATCAGGAGACCTATGATCGCCTGGTGTATGAGCAGATGCACACGGCGGGTCCGAAGAAGGATTTTGATTGGCGGCTCGCCTGCCCGGAGCGCGGCTACGCCGGTGGCTTCCGCCGCATTGGCATCGGCGCGTTGTTTGGCCTGAGCGACTGGCGCTTGGAGGCGCTGAGACTGGCCGCGCACTTGGAGCATTTGTATAAGCACTGCTGGAAGGCCAGCTTCACCGTTGCCTTCCCGCGCCTGCGCCCGGCGGCAGGTGGGTTCAAGCCGATGACCGATTTCCACGATGCCTCGCTGGTGCAGACGCTGTGCGCCTTCCGCCTGTGCTTCTCGGAAGTTGGCGTAGTCTTGAGCACCCGCGAGCCCGCACCGCTACGCGATGCCTTGGCTCCGCTGGGCGTGACCACGATGAGCGCCGGCAGTCACACCGAGCCAGGCGGCTACACCGGCGCGGGCAGCGATGATTTGCATCAGACCGTGAAGGGCCGCCGCGTGGAGGTCGATGCCGAGCCTGGCCGTCAGAAGGCCGAAGGCCAGTTCGGTATCGCCGATGAGCGCAGCCCCGCCGAAGTCGCCGCCATGCTGAAGCACCAGGGCCTTGATCCCGTGTGGAAAGACTGGGATCCCGCGATCCTGCAAAGCACCCTCACGCTCGCCACGCCCCCATGACGATTACCCTCAACGGCAAGAAGCACGACACCTCGGCCACGAACATCGGAGAGCTGCTGCGCAGCATCGGCCTCGGCGACCGCCCTGTGGTCGTCGAGCACAACCAACGCGCACTGCTTCCCCGAGAACACGCAGCAAGCGCCCTGGCAGAAGGCGATGTTGTCGAGGTCGTCCAGATCACAGCGGGGGGGTAGCCAGGTGTGCTCGAGTTCACATCCAGTATTTTATACGTCATGGTTCTTGATCGCTTTCCTGAGGTCAAACAGCTCACCGCTGTGGAGAAGCTTCTGTTCGTCACGGAAGCCTGGAATGACTTGGAGGAGCATCCTGCCGAAGTGCCGGTCTCTCGTGAAATCGTTAGTGAAATGAAGAGCCGCCTTGAGCACAAATCGCAGTTGCAGGAACGGCCATGGCGAGCAAACCAACGCCATGTCTAAAATCACTGCCTTTGCTCCCGCTGATGAACCGGATCCCGATCGTAGTTCAAAACTGCCCATAACGGATGCGAAGCAACGGATGGAGTTTCTTCAAAAAGCCGTCGCTGAGAGTGAAGGCCCCGCCATTGGCTTCAAAGAATGGGCCAATGTATGCGAGGCCTTGGGCACGGGTGTAACGAGCTTGATCCTACGCAAAGGCGGCATTCACGAGGGACGCGGGGGCTTTGAGTTTAAGCATAAGGACTTCTTCCTGTTCCCCACATGGTTCCACACTCAAGGCGAGAAATTGAACTGGCAGGCACCCGACCCGGAGCGCTTCGTCTTCCCGCCGGAGGAGGGTCGGACCAGCGTGGACATCGACTACTTCTGCACGCTGGAGCAGGTCTGGCGGGTGACCGAATGGGAGAAGGTGGCTTCGCTCGCCCCGCTGCATGTGTGGAGCGAGAGTATGGTGCGTGAGCGCTTTGTCTATGATGATGAGAGCTGCCTGAACGTCGCGCTCGTCCGCACCTACAAGCTGCCTGAACGCTGGAGCTTCCCCTATGCGAAGAGCTACGGCGGCTGTCGTTCTTGGGTAACGTTGCCAAAGCCTTCGCGCATGGAACTCACGCCTGTTTTGTCCGCCGAAGCCTTCCAGCAGACCAAAGACGCAGTGAGTGGCCTTCTTTCGTGAGCACGCCGCTTCACCAACTCGTCGCGACCAACTCCGAGGTCATGCGTCCCACGTTTGTGGAGGTGAGTTTACAACATCTCACGGACAACCTCGCCGCCATTCGCTCGCACGTCGGCAGCGCCAAAGTCATGGCCATCGTGAAGGCCAATGCGTATGGGCATGGCATCATCGAGGTCGCACGCCATCTGCAATCGCAGGCCGACATGCTGGGCGTGGCCTTTCTAGAGGAAGCCGTGCTGCTGCGTGAGCAGGGCATCACCGCGCCCATCCTCGTCTTTGGTGGCATTGCCACGAAACAGATTCCGCTCTTCTTGAAGCTCGGTCTCTCCTTCACTGCGCCTTCCATCGAGAAGCTGAAGCTCATCGACGAAGCCGCCGCTGCACTGAGGATGCGCGCCCAGGTGCATCTGAAGATCGATACCGGCATGGAGCGCATCGGCGTGCACTACTACAGCGCGGAGAAGCTGCTGGAGGCTTCGTTGCAATGCGCGCACTGCGACATCGCGGGTATCTATTCGCACTTCGCCAATGCCGATGCCGCCGACCTCACTCATGCGCGGCTGCAACTGGAGCGCTTCATGAGTGTGCTCTCGTTTTATGAGAAGCGCAGTCTGCTCACGCCGATGCGCCACCTGGCGAACAGCGGAGGCATCTTGGCCCTCCCCGAAAGCCATCTCGACATGGTCCGACCCGGCATCATGCTCTATGGCGTGTATCCCTCGCCTGAGACGGCCCGCAGCGTGGTCATCCAGCCCGCGCTCACCTGGAAATCCCACGTCGCTTACTTCAAGGTGGTGCAGCCCGGTCATCCGGTCAGCTATGGCAGCACTTGGCAAAGTGATGAACCGACGCGCGTCGTCACCGTTCCCGTGGGCTATGGCGATGGCTACTTCCGCGCACTGTCGAACCAGGCCCAGGTCATCATTCGCGGGCAGCGCTATCCCGTGGTCGGCCGTGTGTGCATGGATCAAACGATGGTAGATGTGGGCCAGGGAACGGCTTACAACGGTGATACAGTCACGTTGCTGGGCGATAGCGTCAGCGCTGACGACATCGCTCAATGGGCAGGCACTATCCCGTATGAAGTGCTGACCAACATCAACACCCGCGTGCCCCGCGTTTATCTCAGCGCATGAAGTATTTCCTCCTCGCTCTGCTCTTCCTCACAGGCTGCACCAGCCTCCACCATCGCGATGACCCCAGCGCAAGACTGGCCGATCTGATCGTTGAACGCCTGAGCTGGATGGACGAAGTCGCCGCCATCAAACGCGAGCGCCAGCTGCCCATCGTCGATGCGAAACGTGAGACCGAATTACTCGCCGCGATGGAGAGGAAAGGTGTGGTCGCTGGTCTGCCTGCGAAGTCCGTGCGAAACTTTTTCGTGGGCCAGATGGAGGCAGCGAAGGAATACCAGCAGGGCTTTATGCTGCACATGTCGATCCCCAAATCCCATGCCAAGGGCTTGCCTGATCTGGCCACCGAAGTGCGCCCCGCGCTGGAGAAGATCGGCGAGCAAATGATCAAGGCCTTGGTGCAGGCACGCGCGCAGAAGCTCGATGCTGAAGCTGCGAAGTCCGTCACGAGCGCTCGTCTAGAGCGGCACCACTTGTCGGAGATGATTATCCAGCCCGCTTTGCAGGGTTTGGCGGCAGGACTTGAGTAGTCACAGTTCGTCCTTCACTAAAGTCACGACATGCCATGTCCGCTGATGGCATGACGGGCACTTCATGAGGCGCTTCGGGTTACCTTTCGCCTTCCAGCGAACACCACCGGCATCCCACACGCTGACCCTGTGGCCACACGGACAGCACAGCATCCAGTGCTTGGACTCTCTCTCGAGGTCAGCGGCCCAGGCTTTGGGCAGCGCCAAGGTGATAAACTTTTGCAACGACGTCATAGCCAGACCTCCAAGCCCTGACTTTACCTCATTTCGCCGGAACCATGCAAGTTCAGCGACGCATGTATCCCTGCCGCACCTCCGGCGACAGTTTCTCAATCGCATAGCGGAGTATCGTGCGTGGCATCTGCGCGGCGTGCTGATCAAGGAATGAAAGCAACACCTCTTCATCGCGCTTGCCTGCTTCGCGCAGCATCCAGCCGCAGGCTTTGTGCATCAGATCATGCGGATGATCGAGGAAGCCTTCGCAGAGCTGCACGGTGTTATCAAACTCAGCCGCTCGAATGAAGGCCTGCGTGGCCAGCACGGAGATGCGTTGCTCCCACAGGCTCTTCGACTTCGCCAGTGTTTGCAGCACCGAGCGATCACGCTTCAGCAACCACGCCCCCAGAATCTGCGGCGCGCTGGTATCGACGAGGTCCCAGTTGTTAATCCACTTCGTGTTTGCCAAATAGAGATCCACGATGCGTTCACGCAGGAGCTCGTCCTTCTTCGCTTTCACAAACCGACGCACCCAAATCAGCAACGCCATCAGTCGCTCCTCATGCCACTCAGAGTGCAGCAACGTCAGCACATCTGCTTCGCTTAAGTCATCGCTCTGCGGCACCAGCGCGCGAATCTCCGGCACGGTGAGCCCAAGGAACTGATCACCCTCACCATACCTACCAGGGCCGGTTTTGAAGAAGCGCTGCGAACTCGCTGCCTTGGCGGGAGCAGCGAGCGCACGGATCTTGGAGAGGATGTCGTTCAGCTTCAAAGCCTTGGCTGCAACCAACCGAGCAACTCGTTGATCGGAATACGATGCTGCGCGTTGCTGTCGCGCTCGCGGACGGTGACGGTATCGAGCAGTTCGGGGCCTTTTTCACCAAGGGTGTCGAAGTCGATGGTCACGCCGAAGGGCGTGCCGGCTTCGTCTTGGCGGGCGTATCGGCGACCGATGGAGGCGGTCTCGTCGTAGAAGCAGTTCATATGCGTCTTCAGCAACGCATAGACTTCGCGAGCCTTGGCGACGAGTTCGGGCTTGTTCTTCAGCAGCGGGAAGACACCGCACTTGATCGGGGCGACGCGGGGGTGGAAGCGCAGCACGGTGATAGTTTCACTTTTCCCCTTCTCGTCGGTCTTGACGGTTTCGTCGAAGGCCTTCGCAATGATCGCCAGCGCCATCCGGTCTAGCCCGGCGGAGGGCTCGATAACATGAGGCACATAGCTGCCTTTGAAGAGACGCTCGAACCAGGCGCGCACGTCCACTTCGGGCATAGGCTCGCCTTTGACCTTGGCTTGCTCAGCAGCAAGGCGCTTCTGAATGAGCGCTTCCTTCTGCTCGGGCGTGAGCTTGGCGACGGCATTTTTGAGGTCTTCGTCGAAGACTTCCTGCGACTTGGTGCTGGCGTTCTGATGCGCGGTCAAATCGAACGCGCCACGAGCAGCGATGCCTTCCAGTTCCTCGGTGCCGAAGGGGAATTCGCACAGGATGTCCACGCAAGCGCGGGCGTAATGCGCGAGGTCTTCCGGCGTCTGCCAGTAATACTCCAGCACGTCGCCGAGGCCGATGCTCTGGTAGAACTTCGTGCGCTGATCGACCCAGTAGCGATGCCACATCTGCCAACCCCAGTTCGGCTGCGGTTCCGTCAGATCGGCTCCTTCGCTCCAGGCGGCGACTACACCGCTGATGATCTCCACGGCTTCGTCAGGCTTGATGAAGAACTCGAGTTCCATCTGCTCGAACTCGCGGCTGCGGAAGGTGAAGTTCTTGGGCGTGACTTCGTTGCGGAAGGCCTTGCCGATTTGGCAGATGCCGAAGGGCACTTTCACGCGGCTGCTGTCGAGCACGTTCTTGAATTGTGCAAAGATGGCCTGCGCGGTTTCGGGGCGCAGGTAGGTCACATCGGCTTCCGTGGCAGTCGGGCCGAGGTAGGTCTTGAGCATCAGGTTGAAGGGACGCGCAGCACCGAGGGCACCACCCGTTTCGGGATGGAAGTCGACGCTTGCCGTGACTTCCTCGCTCTTCGTTTCATTGAGCAAGACAATCTCTTCAGGCTTGCCTGCGGAGTCACCCGCGTTCGAAGCAATAAGGAGGCGGACACGCTTGCGGAAGCTCTCAATGTGTTCGCCCTTCTTGATCAGCACGCTGAGCACGCGATCGAGCTTCCAGCCCGTCGGAGACTCCGCACCGGTGTAGTTCATGATGACCCCGGCTTGCGGCTCGACATGATCGGCACGCACACGCTTGTTCGTCAGCGAGCACTCACGCATCAAGTCAGCGAAGGTGTCTACATGGCCACTGGCTCTCCAGATCGCGGGGTTCATCAAGATGCAGGCATCCAGGCCCACGACATCTTCACGATCACGGGTCATGGCTTTCCACCAGGCATCGCGCAGGTTGCGCTTCAGTTCGGCACCCAGCGGGCCGTAGTCCCAGACGCCGCCGCAGCCGCCGTAGATCTCGCTGCTTTGATAAATGAAGCCGCGGCGCTTGCAGAGGGAGACGATCTTCTCCATTTGCGCGATGGGGTCTGGCTTGGTTTCGGCGGACATGATAGGTGCGTGGGATGGGTTGGCGAAAAGGGGCGCGAACTACCGGCATCGCACCGCATTCAGCAAGCGGAAAGGCTAAGGGAGTGTGGCACTTGTGACGCGTGAAATATGTGGCTTGGTGATAACTGGTTCCTCCATTCACCCCATGAAATCAGCCTTTGCATTGACCCTTACCCTGCTACTTGGCATCGCTACGCAAGCCCACGCTAAGAAGCCCAGCTTTGTTGCTTGGTCCTACACGGACAAGGACATTTACCCCAGCGCCTTGATCTCGACGGCTACGGTTGACTGGGCCAGCGATGAGGAGGACCAGGAATCCGAGATCGGCATCTATGGCGATGAGAACGGGTGGTTCGGCGTCACGCTCTATGACGCGCCGGAGGGGGCAAAGGTGACGGTCGAGATCTCTGCGGATGGCGGTTGGCTGAAGCCTTCCAAACTCACGATCAACACCGAGGACGATGATCCTGAAGTGCTGATCATGCCGAAGGCTATCTACGACTACGACGCGCTGCACGCCATCAAGCAGCAGAAGCCGGTGAACTTCACCACCAAGGTGACGATCAATGGCAAAGTGATTGGGGAAGAGACCGAGACGATGATCCTGCGCAGCGTGAATGAGTGCCCGTTCATGGTCAGCATGGGCGACGACGAAGAGCCTGCGGACATCTCCTGGCTATTCGCTGGTTATGTGAATGAGAACCACCCCTGGATCGACGGCCTGCTGAAGGAGGCGCTCACAACCGGAATCGTGGACAGCTTTGACGGCTATCAGAGCGGCGACCCAGATAAGGTGGTCGCGCAGGTCTTTGCCATTTGGAACACGCTGCAACGGCGCGGCATGAAATACAGTGACATCACGGCCAGCCCGCCGAGCAAAACGGTGGCCTCGCAGGTGGTGCGATTCCTGGATGACTCGGTGGAGAACCGGCAGGCGAACTGTGTGGATGGCTCCGTGTTGCTGGCTTCGGTGTTGACCAAGATCAGTATTAACTGCGGTCTCGTGCTGGTGCCCGGGCATTGCTACTTGGCCTTCGACCTCGCACCGGATGGCGAGTTGGATGTCACCGCTCCAGCAGATGAGCGCACGGTGCTCGGCCTGGAAACCACGATGATGGGCGCTGACAATCTGAAGCCGCTGGACGAACTGATGAAGATGCCCGCCAGGCTGCGCAAGGAGATCGCCAACAAGGAGCAGGAGGCTTCCAGGGTCACCTTTGGCAACGCAATTGAAACCGGCAGTGTTGACCTCGCCGCGAATGCCGAGAATTTCGCCGAAGATGGCGACCCTAACTATGTGTTCGTCTCTATCAAGGACGCACGTGAACTGGGTATCACGCCCATTGCCAGCGGCCTGACGAAGTAAGGTTCAAAGGTAGGGCGAGTTTTCCCCAATACGCCGCGTTTGGTCTCTAGGCTGGTATAAAGTTGGATTGCAACAAGGTTCACCGGTCTAGCATAGCGGCGCGTTGGACCAAAGCGCCCTACTTCCAGCCGAGCCTGAAGGAACTAGTTGTCCCCCGCCCTGCTTTTCGGTAGTTCTGGTGCCTTTTTCTACCTCCTCTCTATGGCACTCGACAATCTTCGCATCTTGGTCACCGGCGGAGCCGGCTTCATCGGCTCGAACCTCGTGCATTACTTGCTCGGCGCGGCCGGACTCGAGCGCGGTGTGACCATCGAGAAGGTGGTGAACTACGACAGGCTCACGTATGCGGGCAACCTGTCGAACCTGACCGCACTGAAGGACGACTCTCGCCACGTTTTCGTGCAGGGTGACATCCTGGACGGTGTGACTTTCGCCAGCCTGCTGCGCGAGCACAAGATCAATGCGGTCATGCATCTCGCTGCTGAGAGCCACGTGGATCGCAGCATTGATGGACCGGAAGACTTTATCATGACCAATTTCGTCGGCACCTTCCGCCTGCTCGAAGCAGCGCGGGCCTATGCCAAGGAGTGCCCCGACTTCCGTTTTCTGCACGTGAGCACGGACGAAGTCTTTGGCTCGCTCAGCGCCACCGACCCAGCCTTCAGCGAGACGACACCCTACTCGCCAAACAGCCCGTATTCCGCCAGCAAGGCCGGCAGCGACCACTTGGCCCGAGCCTACATTCACACCTACGGACTGCCTTTGGTGACGACGAATTGCTCAAACAACTACGGCCCGTATCAGTTCCCCGAGAAGCTGATGCCACTGATGATTAACAAGGTCATTCGTGGCGAAAAATTGCCGGTCTATGGCGACGGCAGCAACGTGCGCGACTGGCTCTATGTGGAAGACCACGCGCGCGGTCTTTTCCTCTCGCTACTGAAGGGCGAGATCGGTGAGACTTACAATATCGGCGGTAAGTGCGAGATGAAGAACCTGGACGTGGTGCACGCCATCATCGCAGCCGTGAACACCGCTTTGCCAGAGCTGAAGCGCAGCCCTGAAGAGCTGATCACGTTCGTGAAGGACCGCCCCGGTCACGACCGTCGCTACGCCATTGATTGCTCCAAGATCGAGCGTGAACTTGGCTGGGGACCGCTGGAGACTTTTGGCTCTGGCCTGCAACGCACCGTTAACTGGTATGTCGCCAACGCAGCCTGGATGGAAGAAATCCAGAGCGGCAAGTATCAGCTCCAACGGCTCGGGGCTGAGTCGTAACCGCAGTCAAAGCTACTGGCGGCTGCCACCGAAGAGGCGCCTGAAGAAGCCGCCGACCGTCTTCGGTTGTTCTGTGGGCTGCGGAGCTTCTGCGACCGGTTCCGCTTTCGGGGCACCTGTAACGTCGGCCGTGTCATCCACGATTTCGGCGCGCGGGGCTTCCTTGGCCATGAGAATGAGGTCGTCCTCAGGGGAAGCGTTCTTGTAGATCTTCTCGAACACTTCCTGAACGACAGGGGCCGCGATGGCCCCACCGCTGACATTCTCACCAGGCGCGCCTTCATAGACGACGGCAAATGCATAAAGCGGGTTCTGTGCGGGCAGGAATCCTGTGAACCAAGCGAGACGGCGGTTCTTGGATTCGTCAGGGTAGAGCTTCCACTGCGCAGTTCCAGTTTTGCCCGCCACCTGCACCCCTTCCACCTGCGCATTGTGGCCGGTGCCGCCGTCGGAGTTAACAACAGCGATCATTCCTTTGACCACGGTATCGCGAGCATCTTGCCGCAGGCCCACTTGCTTGCGCACCTCAGGCGGCCAAGCCTGGATCACGTTGTCGTTGAAATCCTGCACCTGCTTCACCAGCCGCACCTTCGGCATGTTCGTGCCGTCCGCGACGGTGGCCATGCACTGCGCGACTTGCAGCGGGCTTGCTTCCACCACCTGGCCGATGCTGATGCTGGCTAGGATGCCGGGAAGGATGCGGTGTTTGTATCGCTGTTGGTAGAACGCGTCTGTGGGCACGAAGCCCTTCGCCTCACCCCCTAGCGGGATGCCCGTGGGCACACCGAAGCCCATTCGCTCGGCCATTCCGATGAGGTCGGTAGTGCCAATGTCCATCGCTGCCTGGTAGAAGAAGGTGTTGCAGGAGCGCTTGATGGCCGCCACCACATTGAGGTCACCTTCTGCCGACTTGGTGTTCCAGTTGTGGAAGGTGCGGTCACCGATCGTGAACGATGTGTCGCAGAAGTAGAACTTGTCGGCAGGCACCTTGTTGCTTTCTAGTCCGGCCAGCGCGGTGACGATCTTGAAGGTCGATGCGGGGAAGTAGTTGCCTTGGTAGGCACGTCCACCCAGCGGCTCGCGTGGGTCGTTCTTCAATTCCTCAAACCGCGCTTTGCTCATGCCTGGGATGAACTCATTCAGATCGAAGCCAGGGTTTGATGCCATGGCGAGGATGTCACCGTTGCGCACGTCCATGATCACCATGGCTCCGCCATTAATGGCATGGCGCTTCAGCGCAGTCTCAGCGAAGATTTGGAAGCCGTAGTCGAGCGTGGTGACGACGTTGTTCCCTGGCACCGGGCGGCGCAGCACTTCCTCGTTCAGTTTGCTACCATCGGTATTGAACAGCAGGTTGATCATGCCGGGCTTGCCACGCAGATCATTTTCAAAGGACAGCTCCAGGCCTGCACGGCCGATGGGTTCCTCGATCAGCGGCTCACCCTCGTTGATGGGTCCCACCGGCAACGGCTGACGGCGACCTGTGTAACCGATGATGTGGCAGGCGGAGTCGTTCTTCGGATACACGCGCAGAAAAGTCGGATGCAGCATGAGACCCTTGCCCATCATAGGCTTCAGCTTCTGCAATTCGTCTGGGCTCAACTCGATGCTCAATCCCGCCTCGACGCTGAAGACCAGCGGCAACCAGCGGCGATCCTTGTAATGCGCAACGATGCGATCATTCGGCACGTCCCACTGTTTACCAAGCAAGGCATTCACCTCGCCCATACGAGCGCGGGCAAAGGCGATGATAGCCTCATCGGTGGCAGGATTCAGAATGGGGAAGTTCAGGGCCAAGTAGTTGACCACTCGATTCTGCGCGAAGGGAATGCCGTTGCGATCCACGATCTGGCCTCGGGGCGCAGCGATCTCTAGCTTGAGCGTGCGTGCCTCTCGCAGAGTGCCGATGGCGGCGTCGAGATCCTTGCGCTCCTTCATCTTCTCTTCGGGCGCTGGCTCCAGCGGTTTGCCCGAATCATCGACCGGCTGCGCCTTGAGCACGAGCTTGCCAGGCTGCACGGGTAGGTCGGTCGCCGGTTCCTGCGTTAGCGCAGAAGCGGGCAGCGCGAACAAGGCAAAGAGGCGGACCAGGCGAGGGCTTAACATAGGCGGTAGAATGCGGTCCCCTACCCCAATGGTCAAGCGCGGGACAGTCTTAGCGCAAGACACTTCAAGTAGTTCGCTTCCGGGAAGGTCACTGGGTGATCCACGGCATGGGCCGCGCGCCACAGCTCCACATGGGGGCTCGTGCGGTCCGCTGCATCAAAGGCGGCACCGAAGAACTCTTCCTCACTGACATGCGCCGAGCAGGACGCCGCGACCAGCACACCACCAGGGCGCAGCCGGTTCAAACAAGAGGTGGCCAGGGTGTGGTAGGCGCGGATCGCACCCGCGCGATCAGCCTCGCGCCGCGCCAGCGACGGTGGATCGCAAACGATGAGATCAAACTGCCGACGGGGGCCGTTTGCCAGCCACTCGAAGGCATCACCTGCAATTTGCTCGTGAGGCACGTTCGCAGCCCAGGGGTTCAAAGCAAAGTTTCGTCGCGCGCTCTCCAGCGCGTGCTTGCTGATGTCCAGGTCCGTCACGCTGCGCGCACCACCGCGTGCGGCATAAAGTGAAAAACCACCGGAGAAGCTGAAGACATTCAGGACGTCACGATCCGCCGCGAGCTGCTCGACGCGTGCCCGGTTGTCGCGTTGGTCAAGATAGAAGCCGGTCTTCTGGCCCTGGATGACTTCGGCTTCAAAGTGGATGCCATTTTCCAGGAACTCCACGGTGTTCAGCGTGTCTCCAACAATACAGCCCTCTTGCTCGTTCCAACGCTCAGCAGCGATGGCTTGAATGTTTCGGCTGAGGCGCAGAACGATGGCAGACGGTTCAAAATGATCCTGCAACCATCCGACGATCTGCCTCAATCGTGGCAACCATATGGCGCTGTAAAGTTTGAGCACCAGCGTGTGATCGTAGCGGTCGAGCACAAGGCCTGGGAAGCCGTCGTTTTCACCACTGATCCATCGGAAGCCGTTGGTCTCGCTGCCGAAGTGCGCCTGCCTAACCTGGAAGGCTTTAAGCAGCCGCTCGCGCCACCATTCATCACTGACTTTGATCGGCTTGCCAGCATGCAGGACGCGCATCCGAATGGGCGAAGTCGGGTCATAGAGCCCGAGGGCGAGGAACTTGTCCTTTTTGTCGTAGATGGCAGCGAGGTCACCGATGTCCCCTTCTCGATTCAGTTCGGTGACGCTGTCGCTGTAAACCCATGGGTGACCACTGCGCACGTAGCGTTCCGCAGCGACAGTCAGGCGCAGGCGAAGCAGCGATGTGTTGGTGGTGGGTGACATGCTTGCATTAGCCGCCGGTTAAGTCGGGAAGCAAGAGGTTAAGGTGGGTGCACGTCCTCGCCAGGGTGTGCTTTTGGAAGCTTTTTTCTCAATCTTGAGTTGGCTTGTGCGCCAAACATAAAAGTGTAGCGTGATACATTTATAGACTCTCTACCATGGGTGGTGGTGTCGGTTACGGAGCTTCCGGTTTGCTTCGGTTTGTCAAATAATCTTCAACAAATGAACCTTGCCGCTCACCGCCTTTCGCTGCTAAGAACAGGCATGGCTTTTCCTCTCGAGTCGTCTGTTTTTGTGGCCGGTCATCGCGGTATGGTGGGTGCATCGCTAGTGCGCGCACTTGAAAACCGTGGACAAAAACAGGTGCTCACGGCGAGCCGATCCGAGTGCGATTTGACCAACCAAGCACAGGTCGAAAGCTACTTTGCCAAGCACAAGCCAGAGGTGGCAATCATCGCCGCAGCCAAGGTGGGTGGCATCCATGCCAACGCCACCTACCCAGCCGATTTTTTATATGAGAACCTCATGATTGCAGCGAACTGCGTTCATGCCGCGTATCGCCATGGCACCCCGCGCCTGCTTTTTCTGGGTAGTTCCTGCATCTATCCCCGGCTAGCTCCACAACCGATGCCAGAGGACTCTCTGCTGACGAGCGCATTGGAGGCAACCAACGAGGCCTACGCAGTGGCCAAGATTGCGGGCTTGAAACTCTGCCAGCACTACCGGTCACAGCATGGGGTTCTGTTTCACTCTGCGATGCCGACAAACCTGTATGGTCCCGGCGATAACTATCACCCGGAGAACTCACATGTCATCCCAGCCCTGCTTCGTCGCTTTCATGAAGCCAAGGTGCAAGGTGCGGCACGCGTCACGTGCTGGGGCACCGGGACGCCCATGCGTGAGTTCCTTTTTGTCGATGATCTCGCCCAGGGTTGCCTGCATTTGCTCGGCGTGGAAAATCCACCCGACTGGATTAATCTCGGCAGCGGCACCGACGTCACCATTCGTGAGTTAGTTGAGCAAGTGAAGGTGACCGTCGGCTATGAGGGTGAGATTCAATGGGACCCCACCATGCCCGATGGCACACCACGCAAGCTGATGGACGTGAGCCGTATGTCCGCGCTGGGCTGGCAGGCGAGCATTGGTTTGGCACAGGGTTTGGGGCTGGCGTATGCCGACTTCCTCGCTCACCTCAATCAAGGCGACGCCAGGCTGTAGTCCTACTTGCGCAGAAGAATAGCCAGGAGTGAGATATCGGCAGGGGTGACGCCTTGAACACGCGAGGCCTGGCCGAGAGTCGCTGGGCGGACCTGCGCGAGCTTGAGTTGCGCCTCACGCTTCAGGCCTTTCACGGCTGAGTAATCCAGGTCCGCAGGAATGGCTTTCTCATCCATCTTCGCGGTCTTCTCGACCATCGCTTCCTGGCGGGTGATGTAGCCTGCGTATTTCAGATCGTTCTCCACCACCGTCCACAACTCGTCATTGAACTTGGCGCGCACTTCCGCTGGAAGGTTTTCATGGGTGTTTTCAGGCCGCCGAATCCAACGCTCCAGACGCACGCCCTCGTGCGAAACTTCGCTCAATAACGCTTTGGCTTCTTCCAATGCCTTGGCTTTTTCACGGGTGTAATCGCGGCGGAAATCTGAGACCAGACCAGCAGTTGCAGCTTTCGGCGTCAGTCTCAGATCGCAGTTGTCCTGACGGAGCAGCAAGCGGTGTTCAGCTCGGCTGGTGAAAAGCCGGTAGGGTTCCGTGGTACCCTTGGTCACCAAGTCATCCACCAGCACACCCAAGTAGGCCTCGCTGCGCTGAAGGATGAAGGCTGGTTTGCCTTGCACTTTAAGTGCTGCATTGGCTCCTGCTAGAAGCCCCTGCCCCGCTGCCTCTTCATAGCCAGAAGTGCCATTGATCTGACCTGCGAAGTAGAGTCCTGCCACGCGCTTGGTTTCCAATGTCGGATGTAGCTGCGTGGGCGGGCAGTAGTCATATTCCACCGCGTAGCCCGGGCGCACGATTTCGGCACTCTCTAGTCCCGCAATGGAGCGAATGAATTGGAGCTGCACCTCAAACGGCAAGCTCGTCGACACACCGTTGATGTAGTATTCATTGGTGTGGCGGCCCTCGGGTTCAAGGAACACCTGGTGCCGATCCTTCTCGGCAAACCGCACTACCTTGTCCTCAATCGAGGGGCAATAGCGAGGCCCAACCCCCTCTATCCGACCACAATACATCGGCGACTTGTCCAGATTAGCCCGAATAATGTCGTGCGTTTGGGTGCTGGTATAGGTCGTCCAGCACGGCATTTGTTCCACGTGGAACAAATCTGTCTGCCAACGGTTGAGGGTAAACTGGCCTAAATCATCCGGTAGCACACCACTCAGATAGCTGAATCGTGGCGGCGGTGTGTCCCCAGGCTGTTGCACGCACTGTCCGAAGTCGATGCTTCGGCTGTTGATTCGGCACGGTGTGCCAGTCTTGAACCTCTTCACCTCAAAACCCAAAATTCGCAGACTATCTGAGAGGGTGCTGATGGCATCCCCCATCCGACCTCCTGCCTGATTTTGCAGACCCACGTGCAGCAGCCCCCGCATGAACGTACCCGAAGAAATCACGACGGACCGAGCGGAATAGATCATTCCAAGGGACGTGCGCACTCCGGTAACACTATCCCCCACCGTCAAAATTTCGGCTGCATTACCTTGGTGGAGATCAAGATTCACTTGGTTCTCGATCAGCCACTTCATTCGAAACTGGTAAGCCTTCTTGTCGCACTGCGCCCGAGGTGCCTGCACGCTAGGGCCCTTGCGGGCATTCAACATGCGAAACTGAATACCCGTCGCGTCCGTATTCAGGCCCATAGATCCACCGAGCGCATCGATCTCACGAACCACATGACCCTTCGCCAAGCCGCCAATAGCAGGGTTGCACGACATCTGGCTAATGGTGTCCAAGTTCTGGGTCAGAATGGCGGTGCGACAACCCATTCTAGCCGCCGCTAACGCTGCTTCGACGCCCGCATGACCTGCGCCACACACGATCACATCGTAATGAACTGGGTAGGTATAGAGGCTGCTCGACATCGTTCGTGAGCATATCACACACAGAGCGGCTGTCACTTCGCCTTTCCAGACCACCCAATTGTTCCACGTGGAACAAAATCAGGGCCTGGTAGGACCACGATAGCGGACCACTTCACGGGTAGTCGAAACAAACTGACCAGGCAGAACAGCGACTCGCTCGAACAACTGGGGATCATCCAGCAGCCCCAAAACGTCAGGCATTGTCTCATAAAGACCACGGAATCCGAAATTCACGAACAGTGGGACCATAGCTTCATCGGCTTGATTCATGAGCAAACGGAGCTCATCGACAGACTTGAAACGCCAAGCCCCGGGGTCATAACAGCCAGGATTCATCACACTCGCAGCCGTCATCACGCCCTTGTTGTAGCTAGGGTGGCGGGGATTGGTAATGACCCGCGTCAGCGCCACCGATTCACGAATCGATTCGATGGGCGCCTCCTGCAACAGCTTGGACTGATTCCAAGCCGAGAGATGCACGCCAACGACCAAAAGAGCACCCGCAAACCAGAGTGCCCACCGCTTAAACCCGGCCAGCGCAATAACCCAAAGCAAACAGAGAGCTGGAAAAAAGGGCAACAAATACCACTGATAAGGACGGGTCCCTCCCACCACCGCATGAAGGATCATCAGCGCAGGACCCCCAATGAAAAAAAGGGGCAAAGCGACCGTCCGACGTTCCCGAACCAGTCGCCAAATACCAAGGCAAGCGAGTGCCGACAACAGAACGAGAAACACAACCATCCCCTCCCCCGACAGCAAAGCACCATCACGAAGACTGGTACTGAAACGATTCCCTGCACCCCAGGAAAACCAAGGAGCACCTACCAGCAGATAAGAAGCAGCATCCTGAAACCAACCCAGGTCTAAACTACCCGCGAGTGCGCGTCGCTTCAGGAAAGCAATAAACGGCGTCAGAATGGGTGCCATGACTCCAATGACCAGCATAGCCGCGGAGAGGTTAGCGACTAACCAGCGGCCCGCTAAAGCCAAGCGAGCAGACTTATCCGAATCAAAGAACACCATGACCAGGGCAGACAGGTTGAGCATCACCGGCGCATGGATAGCTCCCGGGTGCACCCACAAGAGATAGAACTGCGCAAGGCCGTAACCGAGCCACCAACGCCATGCACCCGTCTGCAAGGCGCGGCCCAACAGACCCACCAACAGGAAAACAAGAAGGACCACAAATCCATAACCGCGCGCATCGACACCGTAGCGAACCATCCACGCATGACCTGCAACGGCGAGCGCTACCGGTGCGACACCCCTCGCCCAACCCCACACCTTGCAGCACCAAGCCATGACCCAAAACCAACCGAGCCCCGAAAGCAGCACCGGCAGACGCACGGCAGTCTCGCTGAAAAACGCATCAGTCGCTCCCATGCCCGGCGAATACAAAGCTTCATGAAAAAGACGAGCTACGACGGTGTAACCCATGTGATTGGTCGGACGATCGTAGTTCCACAAAGTCTCAATCCAAGCCGTCGGCACAATCGAGACGGAACCGTCCGCGTTGAGCGTGACCTGATCGGCTATGCAGGTTTGCATCAGGTTCTCTTCATCGCCCCATAAAGAATGACTTAAGCGCGGCACTGCTGACAAGGCAAATACCCCAGCTGCGGTTGCCACCATGAGCCACTCGCCTACCTTCAGCCGATACTCAGGCCCATCCAGTGCCGGACGAAGCAACTTTCGAGAAGCCAATGGAGCAACCGCCACCAACACACCAGCAAGCCCGACGTTCACACACAGCCCACGCCAAAGCCAGACCGGCACATGGTGCTTGAGTGTGGGCTTCTTGCCCACGGCGACGCGCTTCTCAATCTCTCGCTCCGACTTCACTGGACGATCAACGACCAGCAGCGTGATCAACAAAACGAAGAACACGCCGACCGTGCTCATGACATACGGGTGGCGCAGGCGACTCATCATGGTGTCTGTAACTCTTTTGCTAATCTGCTGGGACCGGCTTCACTTCCCCTTCCGGTGTGATCTTCATGGCGACAGCCTTCCCTGCATCAGCAGCGGGTCCACCAAATCCGAGTAAATTGGCCACCTCTTCCTGGACACCCTCCACCTCATCGAGCCGCAGCTCTGGATCACGGACGATGTAGACATCCCCCGTCTTTCTATTCTCGTAGAAGAGCATCTTCCCTTGCTCGGTCTCCTTCTCTGCCGTGGGCGACAAGATTCGCTTCCGCTCGAGCATGGCGACCAAAATGAACCGTGCGTTCTCCGTGTGTGGTTGGTCGTCCTCAATCAATCGCTGGAGCAAACCGAGGGCACCCTCCTTCGGCGTGATCTCTGGGCGTTCATCGGGAGCATTTTTTTCATACAGTGTCTTCCAGAAAGAGAATGGCTTCCGCTCACTCAGCTCCTGTTTCCACACATCGGCACCAATGTCGCGCCGGGTATACTCGCCTGACTTCACGTCAAAGTAGATAGCGGTGTAATGCCTCTCACCGTCCTCGAAAGGACGCTGAGTCACGGCGCACTCGTGCGCCCGGGAGCGGATGTTCCACTGTTGGATCATGGGAGTGAATTGAGCAGCGGAATCAGGCCGGTGGAAAGCGGAAAGTTCAGTAGCAAGCTAACACGCGACTCATGCGAGTTAGCGCCCGAAGCGTCTCAGCAGTTGCCTGTGGTCCGAACCTTGCTAGCATCCGAATTCCCTTACTTATGGTCAAGACGAACGCTCCCATCAGCCACGCCGAAGCACCGGTCAATCAAGCCTTGTCGAAGGAAGACAAGATCCGTCTCTACACGGAGATGGTGCGCATTCGCAAGTTCGAACAAACCAGCTTGCGCGCTTATGGTGCAAACAAGATCGGTGGCTTCCTGCATCTCTACATCGGCCAGGAATCCGTTGTCGTCGGCACACAATCGTTACTCGGCCCAAACGACCACACCATTACCGCCTATCGCAACCACGGCCACGGCCTAGCCGCTGGCATGGGTATGAATGAGCTGATGGCCGAAATGTATGGCAAGGCAACGGGCTGCTCGCGCGGCAAGGGTGGCTCCATGCACTTCTTTGCCCCAGACAAAAATTACTGGGGTGGCCATGGCATTGTTGCCGGTCAGACACCGCTAGGCCTCGGGCTTGCCTATGGCCTCAAGTATCGTGAACTGAAAGGTGCAGCCCTTTGTTTCCTCGGTGACGGTGCAGTGAACCAGGGTGCCTTCCATGAATCACTAAACCTCGCTGCACTCTGGAATCTACCGGTTGTCTATATCATCGAGAACAACGGCTACTCAATGGGCACCAGCCAGCAACGTTCTTCGGCCTTTGACGGCTACCTTGCCAAGCGCGCTGAAGGCTACGGCATGGCCTGGGAGAACTTTGATGGCACCGACATTTATGAAGTGCGCGCGCGCGCGCAAGTTGCGCTTGATCGCGCACACAACGAAAGCAAGCCAACCATTCTGGAGATCGCCACCTATCGCTATGAGGGTCACTCCGTCGCCGACGCAAACAAAACCGTCTATCGAACGAAGGAAGAAGTTGAACGCTACCAGAACGAGCACGATCCGATCCTGGTTTGGAAGCAGAACCTCTTCAGAGAAGGAGTCTTCACGGAGGCCGAGGCCAAGGCCATTGACAAGGCTGCTGCCCAGGAGGCCGATGCCGCCGCTGAATTTGCCGACCAGAGCCCGTATCCCGAGCCCGAGACGATCTTTGAAGACGTGTATCATGAGGTGGACCACAAGACCACCGCCGGCGAAACCGGCCGCCACTTCTTCAACGACTGAGTACCACTGCCGTTGGCTCCACGGCCAGAGATTCGCGGAAACCTAACTTCCGCGTTTTACCAGAATCATAGACCTCGCTCGAAGTCAGGAGTTTCGTTCCGACTTTAGATACCATCTAATGACAGAGCTCGAAGCTTCTGAATGACCGTGGGCACTCATGCGAAGGGTCTGGGATGCACACCTTCAAACCTGTCATCTTTTCACTAGCGCATCTTCAAGGCTGAATTAATATCACTCTCGCTTTCCAAGATGGTGGTCGTAGCTCAATGGTAGAGCCCCAGATTGTGATTCTGGTTGTTGCGGGTTCGAGCCCCGTCGATCACCCCACCTCACTGCCCCAAACGGAGGGCGAGTCATTCAACTTGAGAGATCTGCATGGAAGCTTTGGAACGCATCATTGGTTATCGGTTCCGCCGTCACAACTTGCTGCGTGAAGCCGCCACTCACTCCAGCCTTCGCTATGAAGGCGAGACCGGCATGGCCGACAATCAGCGACTGGAGTTCCTTGGCGACGCAGTGCTCCAGCTTCTACTCTCCGACTTACTGTTCCAGCGCTTCGCACGCAGTGACGAAGGCGGCTTGA
>CAXNNN010000003.1:0-29699 GCA_964203095.1 Verrucomicrobiaceae bacterium
AGACGTGCTGCACTGTTTCAGTGGCGTGGCGTTAGAGATCTACCATGCACTGCAAGCCCAGGGGCTTTACCCGCTGACCTTGCTAGCACGCGGTTCCGCCCACATTCGCGAACAATATCGCGACTTAGCTCGCGAAGCGAGGCGCGCACAGTGCCCTGAGATTGATCTCCCCACGCCATGGATGATTCGCCGAGAGATGGAGGAGTATCGCCTGTCCGATCACATCGTCACTCTGTCCTCATATGCCAGAAATAGCTTCCTAAGCCGGGGCTATTCCGCAGACAAGGTTCTGCTGTTACAGTTGGGTAGCAATGTGAGCCAGTTCAGACCAGACCGTGCGGTGATCGACCGCCGTCTCGAGCGGCTGCGCAGTGGCCAAAAACTCGTCATTCTCTACACCGGCAACGTGTCGCTCCAGAAAGGGATCATCGACTTGATTGAAGCCGCTCGGATTTTGAAGGACAAAATGCACTTTCGAGTCGTGGGCAATGTGGTGCCTGATGCCATAGCCCGTGTAGCGGAAGCCAAAGACTGCATAGAATTCCTTCCCCGCGTGCCAGAGCACGAGCTGCCCAACCTCTACAACGATGCGGACGCCTATGTGTTCCCCACGCTGCATGACGGATTTGCAGCTGTGCTAGCCCAGGCGCGAGCGGGCTGCCTCCCCATTGTTGCCACCGATCACTGCGCCGCGCCTGACATGCTAACAAATGGCGAAACAGGCTGGATCGTTCCCACCCGAAGCGCCGGGGACATCGTTTCCAGGTTGCAGACACTTAACGATCACCGTCAATTGGCAGCTAGTATGGTGGAGAATCTATGGCAAATGTGTGACACCCGCGACTGGTCGGATGTTGGCACCGATTTCCTCAAGCTCACTGCACAAGCGCTCCAGGCAAAGGCCTCAGCAGGCAATGCCCGCCAAAGCGAATCCCTCTAAACTGCTACCTTCATGGATTTCATGCCCAACCCGAGCAAGGCCGGGGTGCTAGCCCTCATCCTTTGGTGGTTGTTCTTGTTTGCCGTCCTGTCAATGGTGCAGTGGCGCTCGAAACGGGCGTTTGGTCTCCCCCTCGCCTATGCGCTAGCTCTCAGCTTGATTCATCCCATCGGTGCCTTGCCGTATGCCTTGGATTCCTATACCCCACGTTCCCAGATCCTGCTCGATAGTGGAAATTCGGTGATCACTACTTACACTGGGCTTTATGTCGCCGTGATCGGATTCGCCGCCTTTATCGTTGGGGTAGTGTTCCGTCCGATCTTTTTTCCTCCACGTGACCTGCCCGCACCCAAGCGACTGCATACCAACATCTCGACCAAGCTGCCACACACCCTGCTGGTGATGTCGATCGTGTTTTTTACTGTCATCTCACCCATCATTAGACGCATCCCAAGCGTGGGTCAGCTTAGTTTATCCGGGACCATGCTGTCCGTCATTGCGATTGTCCTGCTGGCTCAGCAAGCGTCCGTGAAGGGCGACTTCAAAAGGATGTGGTTCTGGCTGGCATCGACCTTGATGTTCCCACTCGTGACCATCGTTTTCATGGGCTTCGCGAGCTTTGGCGGTGCGGCGGCTGGATCAGTGTGGGCAATGAGTTACCGATTCATCAGGCCCAGAATCTTGGCCGTTTTGGGGCTGGTGACGATGCTGTATAGTGGTATGACTTTTTATACCAACTACATGCGCGAACGCACAGATATCCGTGAGCAAGTCTGGGGTGGCAGTGGCTTCCAGGGGCGTCTCAACAGCATGCGTAGCATCATCGACAATTTTGAGTTCCTGAGCCCTCAAAGCCAGTTCCAGATGGAAGCTATTGATGGCCGTCTCAATCAGAATGAGTTGGTTGGTAAAGCCGTGCGCTATTTGCAGTCGGGACGTGTTGATTTCGCGGAGGGGGGCACTCTTTACATCGCTGCGATTGCTTGGATTCCGCGCATCATCTGGCCCTCGAAACCGACCATCGGCGGCAGTGGCGGTTTAGCCTCGCGCTTCACGGGTCAGAAGTTCGCGGAAGGCACCAGTGTCGGGGTAGGCCAAGTGCTCGAGTTTTATGTCAACTGGGGCCTGACCAGCGTGATCATCGGCTTCCTGCTTTACGGCTTTCTGATTCAATACCTCGACCAACGAGCGGGCGAAGGGCTGCTCAGTGGCGATCTGTGGATGGCGGTTAAATGGGCGCTGCCAGGCCTGTCACTCATGCAAGCCGGTGGCAGCATGGCCGAGATTGTGGGGTCACTGGCTGCCGGCTTTGTGTTTATCTACATGATGCATCGTTTCATCTTCGGTCAGTATTACGACGACGGCCCAGGAGCCGCGATGGCTCGCCAACACTCGAACCGTCCGCCTCGTGGTTCCAAATACCCGCAATCGGTCGGTTGAATGGTCCACGCCCCTCAAGCCATCCACGTCTGGGCACCCGGCATCGCCGAGACGGGCGGGATTCAGCATTACTCGCACTGCTTGGTGCAGGCCTTGGCGGTATTGTATCCGGGGGCTCGGATTCGGGTGTTGAGCAAGAACGACCGACCTGGTGCCGCGCGATGTTCAGGGGCGACAAGGATTCATGGATTCGGACATCTGCCGCCGCGGCTTCGCACCTGGGCTTATGTGCTGGTCGGCTACTTCTGGCTTTGGCGTGAGCGCCCGTTGTTTTGCGTAATGACGCATCCTCATTTTGCCAAGGCGTTGACCCTCATTCCAACTCGCACGCCCATGATTGCGGTGACTCATGGGATTGAGATTTGGGGACACTTACAAGGCCGTCTACTGCGAGGCTTGCAAGCCTGCGCGGGTTTGCTGCCGGTCAGCGAGTTCACCCGCCAAACCATGCTGCGTGAAGCCTCCCTGTCCGAGGACAAGGTTCAAGTGGTGCCCGATACGTTTCGCGAGCACACCTTCACACTCGGCCCCAAGCCAACGCACCTCCTGCAACGCCATGAATTAGCGGCGACGCAACCCGTGCTGCTGACCGTCGGCAGGCTGTCGGCTAGTGAAGCCTACAAGGGGCATGACCAAGTGATCGAAGCATTGGTGACGATTCGGCGGTCGCACCCCGAGACACGCTATGTGATCGTAGGCACGGGCGATGATGAAGCCCGACTGCGAGCCTGCGCAGAACGACACGGCCAGTCGGAGGCGGTGATCTTCGCGGGCTTCATTCCTGACCAGGAGCTGCCCGATTACTACCGGCTCTGCGATGCGTTTGTGATGCCGAGCAGGGGTGAAGGATTCGGCATTGTGTATCTGGAAGCACTCGCCTCGGGCAAGCCGTGTGTGGTGGGGAATGAGGATGCATCACCGGAAGCGATTGGCCATGGACGGCTGGGCTTTGCCGTGAATCCTCGCTCGCCTGACGAGATCGCGAAGGCGGTCGTCAAACTGCTCTCGGGCGGCCATGACAAGCCCTGGCTCAAGGAGCCGGACACACTGCGGCGTGAGGTCATCGACTTTTACGGATTTGAGGCCTTTAAACGGCACCTTGATAACGCCTTGCGCAAGGTGCTGCCGGCCTTCCATCCGGCACCAAACCGACAGCCCCCAGCCTCAAGCTAGCCATGTGCGGTATTGCAGGTGTCTTCAGTCTGCGCCACGGCCCCGATGAACTTCGGGCCGCGACGGAGCGGATGCAGGGAGCTTTGATTCATCGCGGCCCCGATGATCAAGGGCTCTGGCAATCGCCCAGCCAGCAAGCCGTGCTCGCTCATCGGCGTTTGTCCATTCTCGACCTGAGCAGCGGAGGCAAGCAACCGATGTCCACGCCCGATGGGCGCTACACGGTATGCTTCAATGGCGAGATCTACAACTTCCGCGAGCTGCGCCAGGCCTTGCAGAACGAAGGCGTGGCGTTCACCACCACCTCGGACACCGAGGTGGTGCTGCGGATGTTTGAGCGCGATGGCGAAGCCTGCACGGCAAGGCTGCGAGGCATGTTCGCCTTTGCGATTTGGGATGAAGTGAAGCGCTCGGCCTTCCTGGCGCGTGATCCTTTGGGGATCAAGCCGCTCTACCTGCACCGCAGCGCGGGGACGCTGGCCTTTGCTTCCGAACTGCAAGCGCTGGTGCGCGGCCAGCTCTTCACTCCCACGCTCAGTGGACGTGCGGTGCAGCGCTACTTTGAAACCGGTAGCGTGCCTGAGCCTTTGACGCTGATCAACGAAGTGGAGTGCTTGGCCGCAGGCCATAGCGCGCACTGGGACGCGAGCGGCTATCGGACCCAACCCTACTGGCGACTGAAACTATCATCCCCTGCCCTCTCGGCTGGTAGTGACCAGGTGGCGATGACACGCGAGGCCTTGCTCGACAGTGTGCGGCATCACTTCATCAGCGATGTGCCGGTGGGCATCTTCTTGAGCGGTGGGATCGACTCCACCGCGCTGCTGGCGCTGGCAAATACCACGGGCCACCAGGGCTGCGAGACCTTCTCCATCACTGTCGATGACGCGGCGGCGGATGAAGGCCCGATCGCGCGGCGCACAGCGCAGCATTTCGGTGCTCAGCATCATGAGATGCGATTGGATGCCGGAGTCGCGCAGGGTTTGTTTGCCCGCTTTTTGGATCACTTGGATCAACCCACGATTGACGGACTGAACACCTACACCGTGTCGGCCCTGGCCCATCAGCACGGCATGAAAGTGGTGCTCTCGGGGTTGGGCGGTGATGAGCTGTTTGGCGGTTACTCCAGCTTCCAAACGATTCCCAAGATGTGTCGTTGGCACGCCATGGCACGCTTGCTTCCAGGGTTGTGCCCACTGCTAGACAAGGGACAATCGAAGCATCGAAGACTGGCGGATTTTCTGCGCTCGCCCGGCACCGTGGAAGACGCCTACAGCAGCCTGCGCGGCATCTTTTCCAAAGCGGAAGCTGCCCAGCTCACCACCTGGATCACCGGCCAATCCACCCACAGCGTCCAGCCACCAGAATCCAGTATTCAGCACACAGCTCCTAGCATCCCCGACCAGATCAGCGAGCTGGAACTGACCCGCTACATGCGCAATCAATTGCTGCGCGACAGTGACGTGATGAGCATGGCCCACAGCATGGAGCTGCGAGTGCCCTTCGTGGATCGCGTGCTGCTAGAGGCTGTCGCCGACATTCCAGCGGCCGTGCGCTTGCAAGCCAACAAACGCCTGCTCACCCAAGCCGTGCCCGAGGTGCCCGATTGGGTGGTGAATCAAAAGAAGCGCGGGTTCCTGTTTCCTTTTCAGAAGTGGCTTGGCAGCGAGTGGGGACAGACATTTGAACACGCCACTCGAGGTGCCCCAGCCCGCATGGCCACTTGGTATCAGAAGTGGAGTGTCTTTGTGCTCCAGCATACAGCACGCAAGCTGATCAACACCTCTTTGCCCACCGAACCTTCATGAGCAATACCTGCGACTATTCCTATGACTCTGCTGAAGAGTCACACATGCACCGCTATTTCATTCCTCCGATTCTGCGTAGGCTGGCTGGCAAACCAAACCTGCGAGTGCTGGATCTAGGCTGTGGCAATGGAGCATTGTGCCGTCACTTGCGCGATGCCGGGTGCATCGTAACGGGCATGGATGTCAGCACCCCTGGTATTGAGGTCGCCAGGAAGTCGTATCCTGATATTCGGTTCGAAGTCCTTGGAGTCTATGATAACCCCCCAAGAGACTTGCTCGCGGCATTCGATGTCGTTGTGTCCACGGAGGTCGTCGAACATCTTTATTTTCCACGCGAGTTGCCCCGGCAGATTAACCGATTGCTCAAACCTGGAGGCGCTGCGCTCATCACAACGCCTTACCATGGCTATTTGAAAAACTTGGTGCTCTGCGTGCTCAACAAATGGGATGCTCACCACGATGTTTTCTGGGATCACGGACACATAAAGTTCTGGTCCAGGGCAACTCTCAAAAAGCTGTTCGTGGAAGAGGGTTTTCAGTTTGAGTCCTTTGAAGGGTTGGGGCGCTTCCCTTACCTATGGATGACCATGTTGATGTCGTTCAATAAGCCTGCATGAGAGTTCTGCACATCATCCCATCGGTGGCCCCATGTCGTGGTGGCCCCAGCGAGGCAGTGTTGGCCATGTGCCGGGCCTTAAAAGAAGAGGACGTTGATGCAGATATACTGACCACTAACGATGCGGGAAGCTACACACTGCCAACGGTCACGGGCCGCTTCATCGACTATGAAGGCGTGCGCACATGCTTCCTTCCGCGATGGTCCCCTCGGTTGAGCGCCGCTCGGGAATTTCAATACTCCTCTGAGCTGGTGCCCTGGCTCAAATATCATCTGACTGAGTATGCAGGCGTCCATGTGCATGCCTTGTTCTCGCACTTGCCTACGCAAGGCATGAAGTTAGCCCGACGTCATGGCGTGAACTATGTAGTGCGGCCGCTGGGGCTATTGGACCCTTGGTCGCTGGCGCAAGGATCATGGAAAAAGCGCTGGTATCTTCGCCTGTTTGAAAGGACCAACCTTCTAGTGGCAAGGGCTGTGCATTGCACCTCGGCCGTTGAAGCAGCGAATGTCCGTCGGCTTCTGCCCAGAGCGAGAACAGAGGTCATTGCCCATGGGATCAACGCTTTTGACCCCATCGCCGATGCTCGTGCGCAGGTGCGTGCTCGCTTTGGTATTCCCGCCAATCATTGCGTCTTTCTGTTTTTGTCTCGCTGGCATCCCAAGAAGAACATCCCCTTGCTATTGCAGGCGCTGAAACAAATACCCGTTAAGGAGTGGACATTGGTCATGGCCGGCGACGGACCGGAGGACTACAAGGCAACTATTCAGGGTTTGATTGAGACGGTTGATTTGAAGTCTAACGTGGTTTGTCCTGGGCATGTGGGGGGGAGTTTAAAAGCCTGCCTACTTCAAGGTGCGGACGCGTTTGTTCTGCCTTCTGAGTCGGAGAACTTCGGCATCTCTGTCGGCGAGGCACTGGTCAACGGACTGCGGTGCGTGGTGACGAGAGGCGTTGATCTCGCTCCCGTCGTGCAATCTTTAGACGGAGGCAAAGTCTGCGATGCTTCTGTCAGCGACCTCGCTGCCAGTCTGCATGATGAGTTCCGGCGTTCTCGTGGTCCAGATCCCGAACTGCGTAAACGCGCGCTCGCCCAATTCTCATGGTCCTTGCCTGCTACTCAACTCAAGGACTTGTATGGTGAGCTTTTTCGCCCCCCGGCCAGACGTTAACCTGCATGAAGAACCACCAGCGTCAGACGTAGAGGATGTTTGCGATAGAATGTTCGCTTTTGGGGCTGATCCACCAACCAGCGATCACAGCAACCTCATTGTTGAACGGCATGCCACCTTTAGTCACATACCCATCAAACCGCGCTATCAGCCACGCGTGTAAGCCGTGATGATCGATGACCTCACACCGGTGGTGCTGACTTACAATGAGGCACCGAACATTCGGCGCTGTCTGGAGAAGCTGGCCTGGGCGCGGCGCGTGGTGGTGGTGGACTCGGTGAGCACGGATGAGACGGCTGCGATGGTGCGGGAGTTCCCCAATGCGGAGCTGGTGGAGCGCCATTTCGATAACCACACCGCGCAGTGGAATCACGGTGTTGACTTGGCGCAGACACGTTGGGTGCTGTCGCTGGACGCCGACTATGTGCTGACGGACGCGTTTATCGCGCAGCTTGCCACGTTGAAACCTGAGGATGAGGTGGACGCCTTCCAGGTGCCCTTCCGCTACTGCATCTTTGGCCAGCCTTTGCGCGCCTGCTTGTATCCACCCCGTGCCATGGTGTTTCGTCGTGACCGCTGCCGTTATGTGGCCGATGGTCACACGCAGTTGCTGCAGGTGCCGGGCAAGTCCGCTCCTTTGACCACACAGGTGGATCATGACGACCGCAAGCCTCTTTCTCGCTGGCTGGTCTCACAGGATAACTATGCCAAGTTGGAGGTGGAGAAGCTGACCACTGCAGACCCCAGCACGCTGCGGCTTCAGGACCGGCTGCGGCTGAAGATGATCTATGCGCCTGTGGTGACGCTGCTTTACACGCTCCTGGTTCGCGGAGTGATCCTGGACGGCTGGCGTGGGTGTTATTATGCGTTCCAACGCACCATCGCCGAGATCATCCTTTCCCTTCGGCTGCTAGAGAGGAAGCTGCGTGATGAGTCTTGAGAACAGTCGCACCTTGCTGGTGATCCCGTGCTTCCGCGAGAGCGGCAGGATCGAACCGTTTCTCGATGCCTTGCATCGCGTGCTGGGAAACGACCCCAGTGTCTCCGTGCTGGTGGTCGAAGATGGGAGTGAGGCCGAGGAGCAGCAGCGAATGCAGCGGCTCATCGAAGCCCGCCGCCCCGTGTGGCCACAATTACGGCCGTTGCTCAGTCTCAATGAAAACCTGGGCAAAGGCGGCGCGGTGTATGCAGGATGGGCGGCGCATGAGGGCGAGGCCTGGCTGGCCTTTGCCGATGCCGATGGATCAAGCTCCGCTCAAGAAGTCGCCCGCGTGCTCGACTGCGCGCGCACCGGCAATGGGCAGGCGGTGTTTGCCTCGCGCATCAAAATGCTGGGCAAGGAGGTGCAAAGAGATTTCCACCGACACATCCTCGGTCGAGTCTATGCCACCATCGTCAGCGAGATATTGCGCATCCCGGTTTACGATAGCCAGTGCGGATTGAAGGTGGTGCCGCGTGCGGCCTTCGAGAAGGCTAAGTCCTTGCTAAGCGTCACTGGCTTCGCCTTCGACGTGGAGCTGCTATGTGCCCTCTTGCATATTGGCTGCGTGGTGCATGAGGAACCCATCTCCTGGCGAGAGATGTCGGGTGGCAAGGTGAGGCTTTTGAGCGACCCTTTGCGCATGTTCCGCGACGTATTGATCATCAGAGCTCATCGCCAGCGCTGGCAGTCCGTGTGAGCGACCTTATCAGCCCCAGCACTCATGGGTGCAGTCACGAAACATGCGTATCCTTCTGCTCAACCAGTGCTTCCAGCCCGACTATGTCGCGACGGCGCAGCACCTCAGCGACTTGGCCTTGGGACTGGTCAAGGCAGGGCACTCGGTCACGGCGGTGGCCTCTAGCCGTGGCTATGACAATCCTGACCTGCGCTACCCAGTGCGCGAGACATGGCATGGGATTGAGATTCATCGCATCTGGACGCCAGGGCTAGGTAAGCGCTCGAAATGGCGGCGGCTGGTGGACTTCTCCACCTTCTGGCTCAATGCCACGCTGATCCTGCTGCGGCTGCCGAGGTTCGATGTGACGGTGTGTTTGACTTCGCCGCCCCTGATCTCATCGCTTGGCACTTTAATGGCAGTTCTGAAAGGCGGCGCGGTAGTGCCTTGGGTGATGGATCTGAACCCGGATGAAGCGGTGGCTGCCGGCTGGCTGCGGGCTGGCAGCCTTCCGGAGCGCATAATGACGAAGCTGCAAAATTGGAGCTTTAGACGTGCCGCGCGGATCATCGCGCTCGACCGTTTCATGGCGGCGCGGTTGGTGGACAAGGGCGTGCGGCCTGAGATCATTCATGTCGATGCACCGTGGGCTCACGACGATGCCGTCCGCTATGATGCGGCTGCGCGTGCGGCCTTTCGTGATGCTCATGGGATCCAGGATAAGTTCGTGGTCATGTATTCCGGCAATCACAGCCCGTGTCATCCGCTGGACACGCTGATGCTCGCGGCGCTCGCATTGCGCACGGATGGACGGCTGCACTTCCTCTTCATCGGTGGCGGCAGCGAACATGCCAAGGTGAAGCGTTTTGCCGCTGACCATGGATTGGCCAATGTGACGTGCCTGCCTTACCTGCCGCTGCACCAGTTGAGCGGTTCGCTTTCCGCAGCGGACCTGCATGTGGTCGCGATGGGAGCGCCTTTCATCGGGATGGTGCATCCCTGCAAAATCTACAACATCCTCACGCTCGGTCTGCCCTGGTTGGCGCTGGCCCCGGCGGACTGCCACCTGGGCGATCTGGTGGAGCAGATCAAGGATGGACGCTATGCCTCGCAGGTGAACCACGGTGATCATGAACGCGTGAAGCAACTGCTGACTGAAGCAGCGAACAGGGGGCACCTTTCGCCATCGGACAAGCTTCAAGCCCTGGGGGCAGCCTTCTCCATGAGCACCCTGCGCCCGCGCCTGATTCGCGCTGTGGAAGAAGCTGCCGTTGCTCAGCGCTAAACTTTCCTGCACACTCATTTTTTGTATCCCACAATGATCATTCCCGTGCCCAGTCTGAAGCTGACGCTCGTCTTTTTGGGCTCCTTGGGCCTGTGCATGGCGCTGACTTGGCTACTGCTGCGGAAACGTGGTGACGTAGGCATGGACAGGCCGGATCAGCATCGCAAAAAGCATGGTCGTAGCATTTCCCGTCTGGGTGGGTTGCCGCTGTTCATCACGCTGATGGCTGGCATGTGCTTCATGGCGGTAAACTTGAAGAACCAGGAGCGCTCCTGGTGGCCAGTCTTGATCTGCAATGCGATCGTGTTCAGCATTGGTTTCCTCGACGACCTGAAGCCCTTGGGAGCAAGGGTCAAGCTGCTCAGCCAGATTGGGGCTGCGTGTATTTTTTATGGCTTGGTGAGCAGCATCGAAGTCATCACCCACCCGCTAACAGCCGAATCGATTCCCTTGGGTTGGTGGAGCCCCGTGATCACGATTCTGTGGCTGATCTCGATACCCAACATCATCAACCTGATTGATGGGATGGATGGATTGGCCACCGGCTTCGGGCTCTTCCTGTGCCTGACGTTGGCCTTTGTCGGACACTTTTCTGCGATGCCGGATGTCGTTATGATTTCCACAGTCATGGCCGGTGGGCTGGCAGGCTTTCTGGTCTTCAACTTCCCCCCCGCCAAGATCTTCCTGGGCGATGGAGGCGCGTATTTGATCGGCTTCTTTGTGGCGTCGGTATCGCTCAGCACTTCACAAAAAGGCTATGTGCTGGGAGCTATGCTGGTGATCGTGGTCGCCTTGGGTATCCCCATCCTTGATACCCTGTTTGCCATTGTGCGGCGAGCGATCAGGGGCCTGCCACTCTTCCGCGCAGATGCCGAGCACATCCACCACCGCTTGATTGAGCTTGGCTACAGCAAGGGGCAGGCCTTGGCCGTGCTGTATGCCACGGGTGCCATCCTCAGCTTGCTCGGTATGGTGCTGCTGACTCAGCGTGGCCACGGCATGGTGATCACGGCAGCAGCGCTAGCGTTGGCAGCGCTCGCTGTGGCCCGCTACCTCGGCTACGTCAGAAGCTTCCGTGGACTCCGCCAGCAGGTCACCCGCGCCATGGAGCGCAGGCAACAGCTGGAGTATGCCCGGGCTTATGGCCGCGTGCTGGAGCTGGAGGCTGACAAGGTCTCCTCCGCTATCGAGTTCGTTGAGCTGCTCGCGCGCACCCTGCATCGACTGGACTTCACGCTGCGGCCTGACCACGGACGTGCGCTGGGGGTGCTCACCTTACTAGATCAGCGGTTGTGGTGGGTGGGCCGCAACGATCTGGATGTGCCTGACGAAGTCTGGCGGGCGCGATTGGAGGCTCTCCAACCTGGGCTACAGCGCGCACTCAGCCATTGGCAGGAGTTGCCAGGCGTGACCCTGAAGCTAGTGGAGGAGCCCCCTGAGGCATCTCGCGACTACCCAGCAACCAGCACCCCTCAAACCTCCCTTTAACATGAGCCGACGCAGAAAACGCAAGCCTCAAGCGCCTGAGGAGGGACCGGTCACAGGCTCGACGACCGAGCCTGAATCAGAAGCCCTCAACGAGTTATCAATATCTCCCAGACAACGCCGGCTGTCGATGTTCCTGGCCTGGTTCCCTCTGCTCTTGCTGGCGCTTGGCAATGGTCGCAATCCATGGGTTCCAGCTTTGGCGGCCGCTGTCGTGGGTTGCTTGCTGGTGATGAATCCACCCCGCAATCGACTGCCCTACAGTTTTCTGTTCCTGGCGGCAGCGATGGCTCTCTCACCCTTGTTGGCTCTGCTACCGCTACCGGCGGCGCTGCAGTTGGACTGGCGGCAGGCGCTGGTCAATGACCACGGTTTAACCTTGCCGATGACATGGTCAGCCCAACCCTGGGTGACCTGGGAGAACTGGTGCGCCATGATGGTTGTGCTGCTGTGGTTTGCCTGGGGCGCTGGACACTGGCAAACAAGCGGGGATCGTGCACCAGTCATGCGCCAGCTTGCCCTTGGCCTGAGCCTGTTGGCGATTGTTTCGCTGGCGTTCCATTTCCTGGGCTGGCAACCCCAAAGCTGGGGCGTGGGCACGGAGAAGGACATCGGGCCGTATGCGAACCGCAATCATTTCTCCTGCCTGATGGCGATGAATGCTGTCCTATGTATCGCGACGGCTTACGACCTTCTGCGGCGAAAAAAAAGCCTGTGGGTGGTCTTCGCCCTTGGGCTGGTGCCTTCATTCGCCGCCGTGATGGTCAATACCTCTCTGGGTGGCCTGCTGATCTTCTCCGCCGGGATTACCGCCTGGCTCGCCTTCGCCACGCTGCGCGGCAAAAGCCTGCAAAAAGTGGCCATTGCTGGCTCTATCGTGCTAGTGCTCACGGCGGGGGTTTTGTTGTTTGGCCAGCACTTGCTCGGTCAGATGTTTGATAGCGACATGAGCATCATCGAGAAGATGACTGAGGGTGCCCGGCCTGCCGTGTATCGCGACACGCTAGCGCTGATTGCCCAGAATCCCGTGCTTGGCGTGGGCATGGGGAACTTTGCTGCTGTGTTCGGTATGACCAATAGCATGGCGGAAGGTTACGTGCGCTTTCGTCATCCTGAAAGCGACTGGCTCTGGTTCCTGGCCGAGGTTGGCTGGCTGGCCACCTTGGTTCTGCTCATCAGCTTGGTCTTGTTTGTGAGCTGGATGGGGCTCTGGAAGGCCAGCCAGGGCAGCACTCAAAGGCGAGAACGCCGCGCTCGGCTCGCAGCAGGGCTCGCCGTGCTGGTGAGCATTGGCCACGGCGCGGTGGATGTGCCCAACCACACCCTGAGTCATGCTTTGATCGTCGCACTGCTCGCAGGCATGGCCTTGCACCACCAGCCCCTGAGTGCTGCTCCTGGCCGCGTGCTGGAGCTGCCTTTCCGAGTGGGCGGCATCCTGCTCATCGGTGCAGCCTGCCTCTGGGGTGCGACCGGCCTCGGCTACATGACGCCCATGGGGGAATCGATTTGGCGACGGGACTTGGCTCAATCCAAGGCATTCCTGAGGCAAGGCGAGGTCAAGGCAGCGGCCGAGGTGATCGAGCGCGTGATCCAGGCTGCGCCCTTGAGCTGGGAGGCCTACTTCGTGCGGGCTGAAACCAGCCTGAAATTGGGCCTGCCCAGTAGCCAAGCCCTAGCAGATTTCGCCCGCGCCCGCGCGATGGAGCCCAACGTGGCAAACTACTGCATCATCGAGGCTCAACTGTGGCTGCGCTTTGATCCCATGATGGCGGTGCCCGCTTGGAGAGAAGCACTGCGCCGCGAGAAAAGTGAAGATACCACGCGCTATGACCAGATGCTGCAAGCTGCCCAGCTACACCCGGAGCTGCGGCCCGCTGTGCGCGATCTGGCCACAGGGGCGCGGCTCATGCTGGGCTACCTCGCCACTACCCAGGGCCAAGAGTTTCAGGACACGCTGAACGGGTTGATCACCCAGTTTCCCCAGCTGGAGGGCATGACCAGCCATCAACGACAGCGCCTGTTTTATGTTTGGCGGGAGCGCGGCGACCGCACTGGACTGGTTAAGGCACTCCAGGCCAATGACGAGTGGCTGAAGGATGGCTGGGTTGTCTTGGCGGATGAACTGGCCGCCCAAGGCCTGCGAAAGGAAGCCTTCGAAGTGGCTCAGCGATTCGTGGTCACCTCCATGAACCTGACCACCGATCCGTCGGTGAAGCTTGAGCAACTAGAGCGGGAATTCCTCTTTGCACCCTCAGATCCGCAACGCGGCTTTCGCCTCTACATCGCTCAGCGCGAGGCGAAGCTCTTGGACGCCGCAGTGCTCACCCTTACCAAGATGGCGGCCCAGCCTAACGCGCCGAAGCATGTCAATTTTGAACTGGGGCGGGTGCATGCTTTAATGGAGAACTATGACAAGGCGTGGGACTTCACGGCCCGCTACATTCACGGATGAGAACTTTTCTGCGCAGAACGCTTGTCTGCGCTCTCGAATTGCCGAAGGGTATTCTCAGATTCGATATTGACCCAGAAGGGTGAGTATTTAGCTTCCCTAACAATCAATATTGCATCGCAAGACCCAAATTTTTTATGGCAAAGATAGTTATCATAGACGACGAACCTTCCATCCTGGAGCTGATGAGCAAGCTCTGCCGCTCGGTTGGCCACACCGTTGTCCCTTGTCTCACCGGCGCAGACGGCCTTGCCGCAGTGCGCAGCGAATTGCCAGACTTGGTCATCGTGGACCTGCGCATCGGCGATGTTAGCGGTCTGGATTTGGTCAAAACCTGCCGGGTTGAAGCCCCGAAGGCCAATGTGATCATGGTCACCGGGCACGGCAGTGTCGAGACGGCCGTCGAAGCCATGCGCCTCGGCGCCTTCGATTACCTGACCAAGCCCTTCGATTTGGGCGACCTGATCAAGACTGTCAATCACGCGCTGGCCCAGTCTGGCAAGCCAGGTGCCCATTTGTCAGCCACCCCGACAGCCCTGCGCGCCCCTGGATCGTCCAAGCTCATCGGCCATAGCGAAGCCGTGCAGAAAATTTTCGAGCGTGTGCGTCGTGTCGCGGATTCCGATAGCCCCATTCTCATCGAGGGCGAGTTTGGCACCGGCAAGCACATGGTCGCCCGTGCAGCCCATGAAGCGAGCCGCCGCTGCGCCGCCCCCTACAAGGAGTTGCAATGCAGTGCACTGCCTGACGATGTGCTTGAGGCGGAGATGTTTGGGTCGACCAACAACATCTTCCAACGCGCCAATGGGGGCACGGTTCACCTGGCCGAGATTCACCTTCTGCCCGTCCGCATCCAGGCTCAGCTGAACACCTTCCTGGACGAAGTCCAGAGCAGGCGCAACGGCAACCAGCCCTCCTTCCGACTGATCACCTCGACCACCATCTCGCTCGATGACGCCGCTTCGTCAGGCAAGTTCCGAGAGGATCTCTATTACAAGATTTCAGTCGTGCCGGTGAAGATCCCCCCTCTGCGCGAACGCCGCGAAGACATCCGCCCTCTTGTGGAGCACTTCCTCAAAGATCACGCCGAGCGCAGCGGCACTACCGCGAAGGCGATTGATGCCTATGCCCTGGAGTTCCTGGAGAAGTATGCTTGGCCAGGCAACATCTCAGAGCTGCGCAATGCAGTCGAGCGCGCCTGCGCGCTGTGCGAAGGAGATCGGGTGCGCCCGTCCGACCTGCCCAGCAAGGTCAGCCAGCAGATCGAGGTGCCGAACCCCTCTGCAGGCGGCGGCAAGGTGCAGCTACCCATTGGCTCCACGCTCGACGACTACATTCGTGGTCAGGAGCGAGTCTTTATCCAGGAGACGCTGAAGTATAACAACGGCTCCCGTGAAAAGACTGCCACCATGCTCGGCGTCAGCATTGCCACGCTCTATCGCAAGATGGGTCTGAACGTGGAGCGCAAGACCACAACGTAGTTTCTCCGCCCGCATACCTCAACGACCCACCACCCATGAGAAAGGCGGAGCGAACAGCTCCGCCTTTTTTATTGGGCCGATGCAAACCCGAGCAACTCCTGCGCTTTGGCCAGCGGCTCTGCCAGGACCTCCTGCTGCCACGGCAACAGTTCATGAATCCCTTCTGGTGTATTGACCACGCTTTCCAGCGTGCCGCGGGCTCCCAGAAGGGACGGTTCTAAATCAAGTTTCTGAGCCACCGTCTCGCGATGCTGGCAGAGCAGGTCCAACTGAGTGCGCGCCGTCTCGCTCATTCGATGACCATTTAAGCGAACCCGCTGCGGCCAGCTGGACGGGTCGCTCTGATCGACGGCGGTCCGAATGTCGTAGAAGTCCTGCTTCCACTTGGGACGCCAGCCATTGGGCGGGGAAGGTGGAGGCCCCTCTTTGTCAAACTGGATGGCAGCTTCCATCATCTGACGGTTAGAGATGATGCGGAAGCATGGAACGTCGCGTTCCTCAGCGATCTTTTCCCGCCACTGCCAGAGCCGCTCCAAGAAGGCCAGCCCGCGTGGGTGCAGCTTGCCCGATCCCTGGACCCGCCAGCGATCCTCACGTCGCTCAGTGGAGCGCATGAGCACGTCGGATCGCAGCGACTCACACGACTGCTCGAACCAGGGCTGGCGACCTTTTTCACGCAGCTGAGTCTGGAAGATGTCAGCCAGCGTGAGCAAATAGCGAACATCCTCCACTGCATAGTTCAGCATGTTCGAGGGCAGCGGGCGACGGCTCCAGTCGGCCTTTTGCGATGCCTTGGAAATATGCTTATTGAAGTGCAGCTCGATCAGGGCCGCGAGCCCAAACTGACGCGAGCCGGCCAAGCGCGCGGCGATCTGAGTGTCACGCACCACACGGGGCGTCCAACCATACGTGCGCCTGAGTAGTGTCAGATCATAGTCGGCACCATGAAACCAGACCTCTCCCTCATCCAGCACGTCGACCAACGGCTGCATGTCACCGACCGCTAGCGGATCGATGAGAGCAAACTCATCGCCATAGGCTAACTGGATCAGGCAAAGCTTTTCCTGAAAATGGTGCAGGCTGTCTGCTTCTGTATCTAAGCAGCTGCGGAAACAGGGGGACTGATCCCGAACGCACCGAACTGCGGCAACCAGGTCGGCAAGGTCACCCGCAGTCTCGACCCAGCGCGTCCCATCGGGGAGTGCACCCATTTCTCTTGGCGTATGTGACCCCATCATTTCAGGCCGGAGAGCAGGAGTTCCGCATTGCTCTTGGTGCGCTGCATGTTGCGAATCAGAGTTTCGAGAGCCTCGATAGCCGGAACGGCCGCGAGCTGACGGCGAATCATGCCGATACGCTTGAATTCATCGGGGTGGTAAAGCAAGTCATCGCGGCGAGTGCCAGATTTGGTCACATGGATCGCTGGGTAAATGCGCCGCTCGGCCATCTCACGGTCGAGGCTAATCTCCATGTTCCCCGTGCCTTTGAACTCTTCAAAGATCAGGTCGTCCATCTTGCTTTCGGTCTCGACCAATGCTGTGGCAATGATGCTCAGGCTACCCCCTTCCTCCACGTTGCGCGCTGCACCAAAGAACTTCTTCGGTTTCATCAGCGCCTTGGCATCCATACCGCCAGACATCGTGCGCCCTTTACCACCCTGCATCGCGTTGTAACCACGAGCGAGTCGCGTGATGCTGTCGAGCAAGATAACGACATGTTTTTTCTCTTCCACAAGGCGCTTGGCGCGCTCTGAGACCAACTCAGCGACCTGCGTGTGCCGCTTGGGACTCTCGTCAAAGGTAGAACTGTAAATTTCACAGCCTGACACGCTCTCTTCGAAATCTGTGACCTCCTCAGGCCGCTCGTCGAGCAGCAAGACAATCAATGCAATCTCAGGATGGTTGATCGTGATCGACTTCGCGATCTCCTTGAGCAGAATCGTTTTACCTGATCTCGGCGACGCCATGATCAAGGCGCGCTGGCCCTTGCCCAGAGGAGCCACTAGATCGACCACACGCGCACTCACTGACGGGCTCTTTGGCGTTTCCAAGATGATGCGTTCAGAGGGAAACAAAGCCGTCAGCTTGTCAAAAGGCGTGGGCTGTTCAAACTGCTCCACCGGCAGACCTTCGACTTCAGTGATGCGGTCAATCGCTGCATACTTCTCTTTATCCTTCGGAGCTTTCACAATACCTCCGACGCGCTGGCCCGGCCGCAAGCCGAACTTACGCACGATGAACGAAGGAACGAAGATGTCCTCGGTCAACGGTGCAAAGCTATATTTGGGGTAGCGGATCAGACCAAAGCCTTCAGGGCCAATGTCCAAGATGCCATCCACCAAGAGTCGGGTTTTGTGCCCCCCTATCCAAGCCATCAGATCATAGATCAGCTGATGCTTCGTGCGGCTAGCATTGACCCTCCAGCCCACACTGTCGGCCAAAGCTTGCAAGCCGGCAGGCGAGAGTTCCTGGAGATCGTTGATCCGGAGCTCTTCAGGGAACGGGGCGAGAGCGCGATCTGCCGGAGGAGTCTCAGCCTTGGCTGTCACGCTAGCGTTCTCGGCGACGGGAACATCCGCCGAAACCACTTCTGGGACGACTTCGACTGGGGATTCAATAACTTCTACCATGATTCAATTCTAAAGGTTAGCTTGCCGCAGTAGCAGGAGCGCCTGCTCCTCAAGGGCACCGAAGGAGCCATCATTCCAGATAACCACATCAGCACGTTCAATTTTTTGCACCAAGGGCATCTGCATCATCAACAGGTTCTCAGAGGTGTGCGCATCAAGCGCTCTGTCTGACTGCAGCCGATGAAGCTGTGTAGCCCGGCTGGCAGCCACCGTGATTACACAGTCGGCCGCAACGGCACCCCCAGTCTCATAGTAGAGTGGAACTTCTGCAACCAAAACCTTAATGCCTTCTTTTTGCCCCCTTTCGCAAGCCTCGGCATAAGCCTGCCAAACCAAGGGATGCAGAATTTCCTCCAAAGCTCTGCGCTTGCTAGGTTCCTCCAATACGGCAGAGCGCACTCTGACACGAAAATGCTGTGAGCCTTCTTCCGAAAAATAGGGAATGCACAGCTGCCCAGCGATCTGCTCTCTGATAACAGGCAACTCATAGGCCACGTGAACGGCAGCGTCTGCCGAAAAAGCAGAACAGCGTATGCTCGCCAAACGCTTGAGACAGGCAGCGAAAGCAGATTTCCCCGTCCCGATGCCACCGGTTATCACCCAGGTCTTCACAACAAAGAAAAAGACAGGCTGTCATAGCAACAGCCTGCCTTCATAGAAAAAACCAACGTTGTCTGCTTATTGCCCGCCCAAGGGAGGCAGGATAGGGCTAACCAGAGGGTCTATCCCATCTGCTGGCAAACCAGAACCCGTAGCCGTCTTGATCGGCTGACCGGATGGATCAATGAGCTTGGCAGTCACGAAGACCATCAAGTTGCGCTTGAAGTGATCTTCGGACTTCGTCTGGAACAGACGACCCAGGATTGGAATGTCACCCAGAAGAGGAACTTTATCCTCCACATCTTGAACGTCCTCGCGGATCAAGCCACCCATGACCACAGTCTGGCCGTCCCACACGCTAACTGAGGTAGACACCTTGCGAGTAGAGAACACTGGCTGAGGAATGCGGTTCTCGGTCAAAACAATGGTGGTAGGGTTCCCGAGCGCATCTTGGCTAGAAGTTTGAATCGGACTACCATAATTGATGAAGCCTTCGAACTCGTTCACTTCAGGAGCCATGGTCAGGTCGATCGTGTAGCCATCTGGACCGACTACCGGATCCACCTCCATGCGCACACCAATGGGCTTCATTTCAAAGTTTGTCGGAGTCGTGGGAGTCACGGGGAATGAACCACCACTGCTACCACCACCCCCGCCAGTGAGGCTCACGTTGCCGCCTGTGCCACCAAACTGCTGAGGAATCTGTGGTGGGTCAAACTCAGTTGGGTAGTAGAATTCGCGAACAACTTCCACCGTGGCACGTGTGCCACTCTTGGTCGTCACACTTGGAGCACTCATCAAATCGACGCCCTTCTTTTGATTCAAAGCACGAATCACCACCTGGAATTGAGGGTCCGTCATCACACCCGAGAGCGCAAAGACGCCAGGACTGACACTCGATACCGTTTGCGTCGCTCTGAGGAGACCATCAACGGAATCAGGGACGATAGCGGCGTCACCAAAACGCAAGCCACGGGAAACCGTGTTAGAGCCACCGACTGGGCCACCACCAGGATTAGAGAACGGGAAGTCAGTAGTAGCGCCGCTCGAATCTGTAAGCGAACCATTCGAAGAGTTGCCAACGGTGCCGCCGGAACCAAAGGAACGTTCGGAACCAGGAATATTGAAGGGACCGAGCAACCAGTCGAAGCCCAACTCGTCGGTGTTCTTCTGGGTCACTTCAACGAACTTAGTCGTGATGTAAATTTGCTTCGGAGCCTTGTCCTTGAGCGAATCCACAAAGGTTTCAACCAAGTCCAAATTAGGAGCAGTGTTTTTGATGATCAGCTGCGAAGTCACAGGATTGAAAACCGCGGAGGCACCCTCAGGGAAAGGAATTCCTTGGTCGATGAGAATGTCTTTAGCGGACTTCTTGCGAGCCAGCGTGCTAGCGGGAGCAGAGGCCGCAGGAGCAAAAGGATCCGCTGCTGCCGCCGGCGCTGAACCGGAGTCACTGCCATTGAGAGACTGGAAGTCTGGCGGAACCTTGTAGACGCGAGTGTATTGCTCAGTGGTACTTTCCGAGATCGGCACGACCATCACTGCAAAAGGCTCAACCTTGAATTTCATGCCCGCGAGTTCAGTGACATAACGAAGTGCTTCTTCCATTGGCACGTCCTTGAGGTCGAGAGAGATCATCGCGGTGGAAGGTGTGTCGCCAGCTTTTAGGATGATATTCACTCCCTTCTTCGAGGGATCTTTTTCATTCTCATCAAGGTCGCGACTCTTGATCCGCAGGAACTCAACAGCTTCGTCAATTGTGGCACCCGTGAAAGTGACTGTTGGCAAGCGAATCATCTTCATCTTCTCAATCAAATAGGTGGAGCTGTCGACGGTGGTCGAACCGATGTTGTCCTGAACATTGATTACCCCAACAGGAACCTTGTCCTCCCAAGCCTCATTGACCAGATTCAGCATTTTAGCGCGAGTATGGTCACGTGCTGAACTGTAATACTCCTCTTTTCGTTGCTCAACGCGCTCCATGCCACGGCGTGCTGCCACGTTGTAGCGATCAAAACGGAGAGCGTCTTGGAACTGGGAGTTGGCATTGTCATAATCGCCAAGATCCTGATAGCTGTTGGCCATCTGAAGCGAACGCTCTACGGTCTGCACACGCTCGACATGCTGGGGAGTCAGCGCTGGCGGGTAACGGTCTGGATCGTCGAGTTGCTTCTTGAGAATCTTGGCACCCTTATGCTCTGGGTTCACAGCTAGCGCCCCATCAACAAGCTCATGAGCTTCTTTGTAACGACCATTCTTGGCCCGCTCCTTGGCCAAAGCAACACTGGCGTCAGCAAATTTAGCCTCGGCCAAAGTGCGCCATTCTTGTGTGGTGGGCGCATTGGGAATCGATTCCAGCGCTGCCTTGTATTGACCAAGAGCGGCCTCATAATCGCCTTCAGCGTAAAACTTGTCGCCTTTTTCAATGGCCTGACGCGCGTCTTCCAAACGGGCGAGACGGCGAGAGATTTCACGTTCAGCAATGCTGGAGAGGCCAGTTGGAGCACCTGCGTATGAGGCGGTGGTCACAAACATGGCTGCTGCGGCTGACAACAGCAGAGCTCGGGATGGGAGCGCGGGACCTTGGAGTCGAGTCATAGAATATTAGCGGGAGTAATTGCTGTGCGGAAGGGGTGGTTAAATAGTCGAAAATCGTGGCAGTTGGCCAGATTAATCTTTCAGGGGTGGCATTTTTTTCTCACTGACGACGGTTGACAACGAATGGTTTGCCCGGCTGCCCTGAGGCGTCGAGCTCTGCAATGGTCGCTGATTCTTCGGTGACTTCGATCACTTTGAAGGTCGCTGCGATACCATTGATGCGGAACGTGCCACCTTTCTGGACGCGATACTCGCTTACCTGGCCCACCCGGAATTCCATTTTGGCCTCAAACGCTGCGAGGTTTTTAGGCTCCTTCAAGACCAAGACAAAGCGGTCCCCGGTGGATTTGTCTAGAACCGTCAATTCAGAAAGATCCTTCGGAAGGCCGGTCGGACCTGTGGCGCTCTTTCGCTCATACTTTTCCGCTGTGAACCGGGGTTGCGCACCGCGGTCGAAACCAAAGTCCCTGGGAATGATCTCGATGAATTGAGAAGGAGCGACAGGCTCCATGCGCTTGACCTGGAGCGGCATTTCGGAGCTTTGCAAAACAACGATGTAATTCTCCTGCACGCGCTCTTTGAAATATAGCTTATCCGTCAGCGGAGGGTGACTTTCTGCCTTTCTCGGATTCGTGTTCTTGGTGAACTCTTCGACGTTGGAAAAGCCGTCGCCATCGGGGTCAAGGTAGGCCACATTAGGCGATAGATACTCCAGCTCAAAATCCCGCAAATACTGATTTGTCATCGGCTCGCGCAGCTTCTTCTCCTCCAGATACAAATCGAATAATTCGCCGTCCTTGAGGACGACCGTTACCGACTTATTGAGTGGCACAGGCTTGTTCTGCTTAATTGGCGAAACCCAATTGAAGACCTGACCCAGGCGCTGCACGGAAGCAGTAACCTTCTCGACTGGTATTTCACCAAAGTCTGCTTTCGGGGTGGAACGGGTTAGGACCAGTTTTTCTGAGAAACTGGATTTCAGAGTGAACAAGTAGGCAGCGACACCGAGCGCTGCGAGAGCAGCGATGGTAAGCAGGACCTTGTCATAATTTGCCTCTTTGTTGGCCATGATCGGACGAATATCGAAAAGGGTGAATAATTGCAGAAACTAGTTTACTTCTGACGCGGGTTCCACAAAACGGACGAGGTCGATCTCAAAGAACACTTTCAAAAGCTCGCCACCGAGAACGGCCCTCGCGTCCGCCTGATCTGCTTTTACGACTTCCAGTACCTCAGCTTTGGCTGTTGGCGCTGGCACACCTCCACCAGTTGGCACCGGCACTGAGACCTCTGCAACAGCAATCGCTCCAGTTGGACTTATGAGAGTGTCCCCACCGGAAGCGACGCTGGAACGAAGGGGGCCTTCCTGCTTCTCATTTTCAATCCGCACAATACGAAGCACGGTGTAATAAGGCATTTTCGAGGCACTTGCGAGGGTGTTTGTCAGGGTCTGCAGAGCCTTTTGATCAGACGTGAAAGACAACTTCAGCTCACGACGCTCAACGACTTTCGCAATCTCCTTCGGTGGAGCGACGGCTTTTTTAGTTGTTTTACCTTTTTTGCCAAACGTGCTCTCCTTCTTAATGACAACTGATTTGGGAGCTGGTGGGGTTTCCTTTTCAATGGTCAATTCTGACCGAGACAAGGTGTCGATGGAGCGCACACCACTGTCTAAAGCCGCTGAGACCACTGCATTAACAGCATCCAGGTAGTCACCCAGTTCACGAGCAGTCTCAGGTGAACGTGGCAAACTTTGCGTGTAGGCATCGAAGCCAAAAGCAAAATCCTTGGGCAGTTGCATGACACCCGTCGACTTGGTTTTGCTATCGGCAATCAGTTGCTTCAATTTCGCTTGGAAATCAGTGTCCGTGATGGGCTTCACGGGAACCTGCAATTTGAGCAAAACGCCACCCAATTTGCTGACCTCATTCTCAAAAGCCGTCACTTTCTCATCCAGCGTTTGCACGTTCTCAACGCTCGGGTAAAGCGCAGCCTTTTCCATGCTAGTGACCTTGCTGCTCTTACTTGTGAAGTCATCAAGCGAGGCCGTGTAGCCTGCGTGGGAAGCGTACAAGAGTGCCCCGAGCGCAAGTGCGCCCACGACGAAGATGCCCACTATCGTGGCCAATTTGGTGTTTTCGCGGATCCAGTCCATTACTTCTTGAATTTCATAGGCTGCTTGAGAGGCAGCCGGATTTCGAATTTGTAGGCATAACGGTCTTCGCCGACGCCTGTTTCGGCTTTGCAGTAGTCGTTTAAGCGTTCGCCGATGTTCTCAATGTTAAAGAATTCAGAACCAGCAAGCGCGCGGGCATACCGATATACCACTTCCTGACCTTCGTCGTTCTTGCGATACAAACCCAGGAGACGCAGTTCCAGCTTGGTTTCAGGCCCATTGCTGGCCGCAGCCGTTGGCGACGCCTCTTCAGGCGCTGGGAACAACATACCCAGAGAAGGATCGCCGACAGCAACCCCTGCCGCAGCTTCCATCAACTTAGGACTGATGGCCTTACCATCTTTGAGCGGCTCAACCTGCGTCAGCCACAAGAAGTCGTTCTCGAAACGATTGTTTAGATCAGCCAACATACGGACCCAGTAACTGCGGTCGTTGACAGCTTCCTCGATCTGGGCGCTCTGCGTTTTCAGATCATCGAGTTTGGCATTCAGCGTAGCAATATCGGCAGCGTTGGCTTGAAGATCGTCAAACTTATCCTGAATCTGCGCAGTCTTCGCCTTAACGGTCTTGTCTGCCGTTTTGACATACATGATGGAGGCACCCAGAAGGCCCCACAAGCAGAGGCCTGCCATAATCAGGGCTGGTGCCCGCTTGGCGCAGTCGCGGGCCGAAGCTACTGTGTCAGGAACAAGCTCTAATTCGACCGGACAGGCACCAATGGTGCGCAACGCCAAGCCAACCAACTCTGCCATCAAATGCGCATCGCCGGCTGCTGCATCGGCATTCACACCCGAGGCCAACTGAACGCCACGCAGAGGGTTGAGCGTTTCGACTGGAAGCTTAAATTTTTCCTGGAAGAACTCGGCCACATAACCCAACTGCGCACCACCACCACAGAGGAAGATACGCTGTGGTGCATTGCCGCCCTGCTGGCTGCGGTAATAATTGATCGTGCGCAGCACTTCACCGTGCAACCGCGTCATGCTATTGCGAACCACCTTGGAGAGAGCAGCTATTCCAGCATCGGCATGATCCTCGTAGCCCCCACCCAGCGAAATGAAGCCCTGAGACAACTTCTGCTGTTCAGCGTCGCCAAAACCAAGCCCAAACTCTTTGGCTACTGCTCCGGTCACGGCCGCACCGCCGACAAGAATGTTGCGAGTGAACATGCGACCATCATCTGAGAAGATTAGATTGGTGGACCGTGCACCCAAATCAATGATCACCGCTGGCTCGTCCACTTCTGGGTAGCTGTAGCGGAAAGCGTTGTAAATGGCCGTTGGTGCCAAGTCCACACCAATGGTGGTTACACCTGAAGAGCCAACCTGTTCGTCAAGCTCGTTCAAGGCATCCGACTTCATCGCCACGAGCACGACCTCACGCTCCAAAGCGTCATCGGCGCTCACAAACTCATAGTCCCACGAGACTTCGTTGATGGGGAACGGAACGTTTTGGCGGGCTTCAAACTCTACAATTTGCTCAACCTTGTCGGCCGAGACCGGAGGTAGCTTGACGAAACGAGTGAACACCGAGTGTCCAGCGACCGAATACCAAGCGCGGGAGCCTTTGAGCTTCAGATTGCTTGCCAACTCCGCAACAGCCACTTTGAGTTGGGGCAGACGGGTCGCATCCACGGAAGGATCTCCCATCATTTCGGTGAATTCGTATTTTTTCAGGATCAGTTCACCACCTGAACTCCTGCCAAACACCGCACCACCGACTCGCTGAGAGCCGAGGTTAAGCACCACTGGATTTTTGCTGTCTGCCATTCGTCAAAAAATTAATGATTCAGGACGCCATGCGTCAAAAGTAGATTTGATGCAGCCCTTGCCCATCACTTTGCTTTGGATACCAAGTCGTAGTCACCCCAGAATGGAGCGAACGGGGTTTCGGACTTGCCCAACACAGCACCGTCCTCATAAGCAAACTTATCCAGCGGCTGCTTAGTGGCTGGATCCATCCACCATGGTGTTCCGGTCGATGACTGGAAGGCCACCACCTGACCGCCAGCGCTCACCTCTATACCGACCGCGCCAATGTCAGCCTTGTTGCCATTGTCCTTTTGCAGCACACGCTTCAGTGTGGATGGGGAAACGAAGGCCAAGGCGTGCGACTCACCATTGGGCACATTGACGTAACTGATCTGGCCTGTGAGGACGATGGTCTTCCCCTCCTTGGTGGTCTTGGTGACGCCGACGTAATACTTGACCTCGATGCCAGGGAAGCTGCCTTCACGCCCACCCAAATCCCGGGCGATATCTACATCCATGCCGACGTCTACTTCGATCCACGTTTTGGGGCGCCAGCGCTTGTCCACGATGTTCGTTGCCGAAATCTGCGGCGTCTGCTGCTGCTCAAATTTCAACTCCTTAACTTTGATGCGAATTTGCTGTGCAGCAGGCGCTTGAGCCATAGCACTACCTGTGACGAAAAGGGCACCGAGAGCTGCGATTAGAGACTTGGCATTCATGAGGGGGGGTTCGGGGAAATCGACGTCGGTTGTTTTTTTGATTTAGTCAGAGTTGTAGCAGGGCTGATACCTTCGCATCAAGACGCGATTGCAAGAAACGCACGAAAGTAGTCGACCGTCTTTTCGATTCCTTCATCCAAGCTAACTTTTGGCTCCCAGCCCAAAAGTTGCTTGGCGAGGGAAATGTCTGGTTGGCGAACCTTAGGATCGTCCACAGGCAAAGGGCGATAGTCGATGACAGACTTGCTGTCAGTCTTGTCCAAGATGGCTTTCGCAAATTGCAGCACCGTCATCTCGCCTGGATTGCCAATGTTGACTGGCTCATGATAGTTGCTCTGCGACAGTCGATAGATGCCATCAATCAAGTCACTCACATAGCAGAAGCTGCGCGTCTGGGAGCCATCGCCAAAGACCGTCAGCGATTGACCTTGCAGCGCTTGCCCAATGAAAGCGGGCACCACGCGGCCATCTTCCAGCCTCATACGCGGGCCATAGGTGTTGAAAATGCGAACGATTTTGGTGTCCACGTTGTGGAAGCGGTGATACGCCATCGTCATGGCTTCAGCGAAGCGCTTGGCCTCATCGTAGCAGCCGCGTGGACCAATAGGATTCACATTGCCCCAGTAGGTTTCCTTCTGTGGATGCTCCAACGGATCACCGTAGCACTCGCTGGTGCTCGCGATCAGGAAAGTCGCACCCTTGGCCTTGGCCAAACCAAGTGCATTGTGCGTGCCCAGTGAGCTCACCTTCAGCGTCTGGATCGGGATTTGGAGGTAATCGATTGGGCTGGCAGGCGACGCCAAATGATAAACCAAATGCACCTCACCGGGCAGGTAGATGTAATTCGTCACGTCATGGTTGATGAAGTGAAAATCAGGATTGCCCGCCAAGTGCTCGATGTTGCGCGTATTTCCAGTGATCAGGTTATCGATACCGATGACTTTGTATCCCTCCGAAAGAAGCCGGTCTGAGAGATGGGATCCCAGAAAGCCCGCTGCACCGGTGACGACTGCTGTTTTTTTACTCATGATCAAAGGCTCGCCTTGCCGCGAGATTGCGGAGTCTGGAAAGAAAGCCCCGCCGTGCAAGGCAAAACCTGCCGTGGCGGCGGGTTGCTGAGTGCGAGTTTTTTGACCGACGAGACGGAGCCAGCGAGTGAAGAGCTCAAAATCAGGCTCATCCGCACTGCGAAAGCCTTACTGCTGTAAGCCACCGCGTCCGTAGTTCACACCGTCGTTGTGCATTTGCACCAGCTGCCAGCTCCATGGCCAGAAGCCACGCTTGTGCCAGTGAAACAGCCAAGGCTCCTTCACACGATTCGCCTCTGTCATCACCATGCTACTGATGCCGGCCCCATTGCCCTTCAGCTTCAGTGTCGCTTTTACATAGCCTGTTCCAGTGACCACGGGCGAGTTGACCACCCGCGGCTCGATGCTCAGGAAAAAGAATCCGCCCAGCAGTTGCTTCATCGTCTCCTGCACCATCGCCTTGTCCTGGCCCCACTCGTCCATGTAGTCAGTGCAGACCATTGTCTCAATCTTACTCCACTTTCGGTTCTCCATGGCCTCAATAAAGCTCGTTTGTACCCGCAGCATCTGCGTCTCTTCCGACACAGCGAAGGTCTGCACGGTCCAATACGCACCCCATGCCAGCAGAGTAATGCCAGCCCATTTGATGATTTTCAGGGTGTTCATGATTCGCCGTTCGACCCGAAGGCAAACAAAAGAGTTCGATCAAGCTATCTCACCGACCAAGACCATGGGCTCCGTGACACGTGGCTCGAAAACAACTCTCGGCAGATCCTTCCGCGCCACCTCGCGCGTCTCGCACGCAGCTTTTCGATCCGCGCACCAGATGTGGACATCGTGGGTGATCAAGCCATCCAACGCCGCGCGAATGAATTCGACCGCTTTATCGGGATGATTGCAGTCCTCACTCAGGTGCCCTAGCACCACTTGATGCAGGCCGCTGTGTGCGATGGACGCCACAAAATCGGCGGCTTGTTCGTTGGACAGGTGGCCATGGCGCGAGCTGATGCGCTGCTTGGTGGCCCATGGGCGCTTGGTGTCTTCGTCGAGCAAATGCGTGTCATAGTTCGCCTCCAGGAACAGCGTGTGCGATCCCTTTAACCGGTCGCGAATGAGGTGCGTGACATGCCCGACATCGCTCAGGAAGCCGAGCTTGGACTCCTCATCGTGCACGATGAAGCCCACGGGATCGACCGCGTCATGCGGCACGGGGAAGCATTCAATCGTCAGGTCATTGATCTGAAAAGCGCTACCCGTCTGCATCAAGCGCCACGTCGGAGCATGCCGAAAGTCGTCCTCGATCACCTCGCGCGTAAGCGCCGTGGCATAAATGGGGATGTTCCATTTTTTGCTGACGATCTCCAAGCCCCCCGTGTGGTCACTATGCTCATGCGTGAGCAGGATGCCATCCAGCCGCGCCGGGTCGTAGCCCGCCACCTTCATGCGCATGGCGATCTGCTTGGCGCTCAATCCGGCATCAATGAGTAGGCTGGTGCGCTCCGAGGAAACCACGGCGCAATTCCCCGAACTGCCGCTGCCAAGCACGGTGAGACGTAACATGCGCGGATGATGGCGACGTGGGCGCAGCGCGCAACTGCGGGGAGCTACGTTTCCAAAAACACCTGCAGCGGTTGCAGCAGTTCATGCTGGTTGCACACGTGGCGCAGGTTCTCGATGGCGGCAGGGATGTGCTTCTTGAACTGCGGCTTGCCTTGGTTGCGGCTTAGGTTGCCGTAGGCACCCAGGGCCTGCATGAGGCGCTGGGCGGCACACAGATAAAACATCTCACGCAACAGCATCAAATCCAGGTCGCGATGCGCGGCATACACGGCGAGCAACTCGCCGCGCTGACCGTGCTCGAAGGTGACATACGGATCGAACAGCAGCGAGGCGAGGTCGTACTCCGCAAGGCCAGGGCGCAGCCCTTGGTAATCGACGAACCAGGCCTCGCCGTTGCGTAGCAGCACGTTTTGGCTTTGGAAATCGCGATGCACCAAGCAGCGTGGTTCCTTGGCCAGGCGCTTGCGCAGATCGCGCAAAGTCTCATGCGCCGCCGCAAACGCAATGTCATCGCGACGCTGACCGGCGTGACCTTCCACGTAGTGCGTGAGGAAGTAGTCCTGCTCCCACTGATACAATTCCTCATCGAACGCAGGCTCCAGCACCCTCAGGTCTGCCTTGCTCAGGGTGTCCTCCGTGATGGAGTGAATCTTCGCCACCTCGCGCAGCGTGGCAGCATACAATTCACGACGCTCTTTCCAGGAGTCGCTGTCATGCGCATGTAAATCGTCATTGCCCAAGTCCTCCAGCCAGACGCAGAGCTTCGCTTCATCGAAGCCGTAGATTTCCGGCACATGCACGCCGTGCTTTGCTAGGCGATGCGTGGCAGGCACGAACTTCGGGTTATCGCTCCGTGCCAGGGTGTAAACCATCAGCACCATACCTGGGTGCGAACCGCCCGCAAATCGCAGCCGGAAAAAGCGGCGATCCGAGCCGCCCTTGATGATTGCCTCGATCTCGCACGAGGCAGAGGCCAGCTTGGGGAACTGCTGGCGAGTGAGGATGAGAAGGGCTTCGTGTTCGGGAAGCATGTGAGCGTAGAGCTAAGGGCAGAGGGCGGAGGTGGAACTAGAAATCTACATCGTCATGCAAGCCCCTTGCTACGACATTCGCACGAACAATACAGCGGC
>CAXNNN010000004.1:0-25264 GCA_964203095.1 Verrucomicrobiaceae bacterium
CTGATGTGATCATCTTCTGGTGTCATCGCCGCGTGAAGGACCAGGACGATGCCCGCATGGACGCCGTCGTGAAGCGCGTGATGGAGGGGAAAATCGGTTTCATCGGGCTGCACTCCACGCATTGGGGCAAGCCCTTCGTGCGGCTCATGCAGGAGCGGGCCAAGGCGGATGCGGTCAAGGCGTTGCCCGAGGTCGAGCGTGCCACGGCGAAGTGGGAGTTCCTCAATGAAGCGCCGTATTACAAAGGCGTCGGTCGCGCCGCCCGCATCACGCCCTTTGTCGAGAAAGGCGAGGGCAATCTGTGGAAGCTCACTCTGCCAGCGTGCGTCTTCCCCGTGTATCGCAATGACGGCATGCCCTCGCACGTCACCACGCTGCTGCCGCAGCATCCCATCGCCGCCGGTTTGCCCGCTCAGTGGGACATCCCGCGCACGGAGATGTATGGCGAGCCCTTCCATGTGCCGCCGCCGGATGAGGTCGTGTTCGAGGAAAAGTGGGACAAAGGCGAGCACTTCCGCAGCGGCTGCGTCTGGACCGTGGGCCAGGGCCGCGTCTTCTACTTCCGCCCCGGCCACGAGACCTATGGCATCTTCAAGCAAGCCAAGACCCTGCGGGTGGTGGAGAATGCGGTGCGGTGGATGGCGATGAAAACATCCACTCCATGAAACACATGCTCACCCTTCTTGTTATCCTCATCACATGCTTCTCGGAAGTCCAGGTGGAGGCGACACGCTACGCACCGACTTGGGCGGGCATCACGCCGAAGCGTGTCATCAAGCACACGGCCACGCAGAATGATGCCCTCGCCAAAGCCGTTGCCGCTCTGCAACCGGGCGACCAACTTGTCATCGCCGCAGGCACCTACAGCGTGGAGCGCATGTGGGACATCGGCGTCAGCGGCACGGCGGAGGCTCCGATCTGGATCGTGGCGGAGGATGGGGCGCAGGTGATTCTCACGCGCCCGGATGACCAGCAGAACGTCCTCAACGTCGGCCAGAACACGCCGGTGCATCATCTTTGTCTGCGCGGCGTGGAAATCACCGGCGGCAGTCATGGGCTGCGTCTCGGGCAGTGCAGCGAGGTGTGGATTGACCAATGTCATATCCATCACACGGGCGCGGTTTGCCTGACTGCGAACAGCGCAAACACGCGCCGCCTTTTCCTCACGCGCAATCACCACCACCACGGCGGCGGCCACGGCGAGGGCATGTATCTCGGCGCGAACCATGGCCAGTTCATCATGAGCGAGAGCGTCATCGCGCTGAATCACATCCATGACTGCAAAGGCGAGCAAGGCGACGGCATCGAGGTGAAGCAAGGCTCGTGGGGCAATCTGATCGCGGAGAACGACATCCACGACACGCAGTATCCCTGCATCACCGTGTATGGCACTGCCGGGAAGCCGGTGAACATCATCGAGCGCAATCTTTGCCGTCGCAGCGCCGACAGCGCCATGCAGGTGCAGGGCGAGGCCATCGTGCGCAACAATGTCCTCATCGGAGGCAAAGGTTCCGGTTTCGCCAGCCTGGATCACCAGGGCAAGTCGCTGAACCTGCAAGTCATCCACAACACGATCATCAACACCGGCGATGCCTTCAAAGGCAGTTCCTGGAATGCCCGCGAGGGCATGGTCCTCGCCAACAACGTCCTCTACTCGCGCGACAAGAGCGCGATGAACTTCCCGAAAGGAAGAGAAGGCGCGACCATCGTGGGCAACATCGTTCTCGGCGATGCTCCAAAGCAAGGCACCTCCCCCGGGCGCGGCCTGGAGGACTTCGCAAACGTCACCTGGGATAGCGAGAAGCACGATGCCAAGCCAACTGCCGAAGCTCTCTTTGACCACGCGGACTCGAAATACCTCCTCGACACCGATTTCACCGGAACGAAGCGAGGCGGATCGCTGAGCGGGGCGCTGACGCGGTAGGTTCCATTCACGCAACCCATGATGAGGTTCTCTCCAACTTCAATGAAACACACCCTCATCCACCATGAAACTCAGTTCACTCCTCAGCTACATCACCGCGCTCCTGTCGCTCGCCATCCTGCTTCCCGCCATCGCCCGAGCCGAGGGCGATGATGGCAAGCTGCGCATCATTGTCTTCGGCGCGCATCCTGATGATGCGCAATACACTTCGGGCGGCACGGCGGCGAAGTGGATAAAACTCGGGCATCATGTGAAGCTCGTGTCGGTGACCAATGGCGACATCGGCCACTGGCAGACGGCGGGTGGACCGCTGGCGCAGCGGCGGCTCGCCGAAGTGAAGAAAGCGGATGCCCTCATTGGCGCAGAGACGCAGGTGCTCGACATTCACGATGGCGAACTGATGCCTTCGCTGGAGAACCGGCAGAAGATCATCCGCATCATCCGCGAATGGAGGGCGGATATCGTCATCGCGCATCGTCCGTGGGACTATCATCCCGATCACCGCTACGTCGGCGTGCTCATCCAGGATGCGGCCTTCATGGTCACCGTGCCATTCGTGTGCAGCGATGTGCCACCCTTGAAGAACAATCCGCTCTTTCTCTATTCGAGCGATGGCTTCCAGAAGCCCTATCCATTCAAGGCAGACATCATCGTCTCGGTGGATGATGTCTTCGATCAAAAGCTCACCGCCATTCACGAGATGCCTTCGCAGCATTACGAAGGTGGAACCAATGGTGGCGAAGCCTATGCATCCAAAGTCCCTCCGGCCACCGATGAAGCAGGCCGCAAAGCATGGCTGCGCGAGCGCTGGGTCAGGCGTCAGGGTGGCGAGGCTAACCGCTTTCGTGATAGCCTCATCAAATGGTATGGCCCCGAGAAAGGCGCTGCCGTGAAGTTCGCCGAGGCCTTTGAGATTTGCGAATACGGACGCCAGCCAAAGCCGGAGGAGATCAAAGTGCTGTTCCCGTTCTTCCCGTGAACTGCGTCCGGCCTGTAAAAGATCCGGCTGTTTTCTTTATCTATCGTGGCTGACGTGTTAAGTTTTTGCCAGTTTCTTTACACATGAGCTTCCGCCTTGAACCTCTTCCGCTGCCAGCCTCCATCGATTTGGAGACTCCGGCGGTCCTGCGGCAGTTGGCGCGGTCGCACCGACACTTGGCCGAACTCAAGGGCGCGGCGGCGACCATTCCGAACGAGGCGATCCTCATCGACACCCTCGCTTTGCAGGAAGCCAAGGACTCGTCCGCCATCGAAAACATCATCACCACCGAGGATGAACTCTTTCGCACTGCCACGGATGGCGGCGGTTACGGAAGAGTGGCGGCTAAGGAAGTGCATCGCTACGGAGCCGCGCTGAAAGTGGGCTTCGAGCGGGTGCGCCAGCAGGAATTTCTGAGGCTAGAGGACGTTCTCGCCGTGCAATCCACGCTGGAGCAGAACCGAGCCCATCCGTAAGCAGTTGCCGTGCTGCGCGCAGAAGATCGGGGCAGCCGGCTTCAGCCTCCGCGTAAACCCAGTTACGTAAATAGTCGGCGGAAGCTCGCGCAAAGGCGGGGGCTGCGGGTGTATTCATCTGCGGCACTCATGAAACACACACTCATCCTTTTTTTCGGCCTGCTGCTGTCTCCACTCGCAGCACTCCACGCCGCTGACACCTTCCTCGTCGAAAACGGCCAACCGCGCGCTGAAATTGTCATCAGTGACAAGCCTCAGCGCACCACAAGACTGGCGGCGCAGGAGTTGCAGGATGGGATTCAGAAAATCAGCAGTGTGCGCCTGCCTATCGTCACGCAGCCGACTTCGGGAGCGGTGCATGTGTTCGTAGGGCAGAGCGAGCACACGGAGCGGCTTAAAGTCACGGCGGAGGGCCTGAAGCTGGGAGCGTTTCGCATGGTTTCAGGTGCGGACTGGCTGGCTCTCATCGGCGATGACACGGAGTTCATGCCCATTGAACCATGGGCGAAGCACAATGCGGAAATCGTTAACGGCAAAGCGCAGGCCGAGTGGGACAAGATCACGGGGACGACATGGGGCCTGCCGAATCTCCTGATGTATAAGAGCCGCTTTTCCCTGCCGGGCGACATCGGACGACCCACGGCTCAGGCTGCGGAGAAGGCGGTGCCGCTTGAGCTATGGGACTATGATGAGCGTGGCTCGTTTAACGCGGTGACTGGCTTCCTGTCCCGTCTCGGCGCACGCTGGTATTTGCCGGGTGAATTGGGCGAAGTGCTGCCGGATTTGAAAACGATCCCGCTGCCAAAACTGGACGAGACGGTGCGGCCTGACTTTGCCCAGCGCCGCTTCAACTATCACGGCGCGGTGCATAATCGCGAAACGTCGATGTGGTTCATGCGGCTCGGCGTGCGCGATCCGTATGGCATTCAGGATGCCCACGGGCTCGATACCATGACGCGACGAGAGGAAGTCTTCGCCGCGCATCCCGATTGGTTCGCGATGTATGGCGGCAAACGGCACTTCAACATGAGGGAGGTCAACCAACTGTGCTACTCGAACGAAGAGCTCTTCCAGGAAACGGTGCGCTATGTCCGCGCCCAGTTTGATCACTATAAGATGAGCATGGTCTCGGTGATGCCGCCTGATGGCTACACCTCGATTTGTCAGTGCAAACTCTGTGAGGGCAAAGACTCGCCCGAGCGTGAGCAGCGCGGTCTCGCATCTGATCATGTATGGGGTTTCGTCAATCGCGTGGCGAAGGAGGTCGGGAAGACGCACCCGAACGGCAAGGTGCTCACCTGCGCCTACGGCACCTATGCGCTGCCGCCGTTGAAGATCGACAAGCTGGAGCCGAATGTCGTCGTCTCCATCGTTGGCGCGCGAGTTCCGAGGAATAACAAGCCGGAGCAGCAGGAGGAATGTCGCAAGCTGTGTGAGGCATGGGTGGCGAAGACGCACAACCCGATCATCAACTTCGAGAACTACCCTTTCACCGACCGCGGCTGGTATCTACCCGCGTTCACGCCGCACGCGATGGGCGAGAGCACCAACGCGACCAAGGGCATCTCCTCGGGTGAAGACATCTGGCTCAGCGCGCGTCAGGATTTCGACAAGGTCGGCATCGGCTTCAATCACTTCATGGTCTATTTCACCGCGCGCATGTATTGGGGTGGGAAGGATGCGGATGTGGACGCGATGTTCCGCGAATACTGCCGGCTGTTTTATGGACCCGCCGAGCAGGAGATGCGCGCCTTCTTTGAATACGGCGAAGCCAACTGGCAGGAGATGGAGAAGGACAAAGCGAAAGCGGATCGTGCGCTTGAACTCTTCGCCATCGCGAAGTCGAAGGCCGATGCCACGAGCTTGTATGGCAGACGAATCGCCATCATCGACGACTTCCTGAAGGGACTGCGGAACAAGAGCCAGCAGCTCGGTAAAGTGCGTGGCCCGGTGCCTATGTTGCGGCTTGTAGGCAACGCGCCGAGCAAGATCGTGATTAATGGCAAGCTCGACGAGGAAGCGTGGACGAACGCCTTCCCTTCCGCCACCGTCCGACTACGCGAACTTCAAACCGGTCGCCAGCCCACTTTCGGCACGACGGTAAAATCCGCGTGGCTCGGCAATGATCTCTACTTTGCGATTCGCTGCGACGAACATCGAGGCGAGAAACTGAGCGTCGGCACGACGAAGAAAGACGATTTCGCCCTCTGGTATGGCGATGCGATTGAGGTGCTCATCGAGACCGAATCGCATTCGTATCATCAGATCGCCATCAGCCCGAGCGGAGCCGTCGTGGACTCGGACCGTGGGGCAGCGAGGGATAAGTGGTTCAGTTGGGACTCGAACGCCGAAGTGGTCACGCACATCGCCGACGATCACTGGATCATCGAGATGCGCCTGCCAATCACGCAGGATGAAAACGATCCGCTGCATCAAGTCATTGGTCGCAAGCCGAACAAGAGCCTGCCCTGGCACATCAACATTTGCCGCCAGCGCATCCGCGAGGATGGCGCGGAATACTCCGCCTTCTCGCCGACCGGCACCGAGGGCTTCCACGACGTGATGAAGTTCGCGACTTTCTACGATGGCGGACACATCGAGTTCGATCACGGACCGCCGGATGACGACTTCCTGGAAGCCACGCGCATCGCCGCCGACTTCGCCCGCACCGGTAAACGCGAGGAAGCCCTCGCAGCCTACACTGCCGCCGCCGAGCGCAAGAGCTCCGACCTACAAAAATCCCACGCGCTCGAACTCGCCGCCGCCACCGCGAACAGTCTGCGGAAGTTCGACATCGGCGAGCAAATTGCCGCCCGTATTCCCATCGAAGCCGTGAAGAAAGCCGTGCAAATGCAGGCCATGCTCGATCAAGGCAAGGCACCGCAAGTCATCGAGCAGTTCGGTAGCGAGGACATCGCGAAGTGGCCCTTTTGGAAACGCGGCGACGGCTATCTCGCCAGAGGCCGCGCCTACGCCATCATCAAGGCCAGCAAGCAAGCGGAAGCCGACCTCACGCACGCCCTCGAGTTCACCAGCGCCCCACGCAGCCGTGACACCATCTTGCTTCTCAGCGCCCAGAACCACGAAAACAACTTCAAGGACGACAACAAAGCCTTCGATGCCTATGGGTCTGTCGTCGCCGGAAAGACACGAATCGGTAGCGCGGACGAGTATGCCGCGCTGCAAGGCATCGCCCGCATCCTCACCAAACGCGGCCAGTTTGACGAAGCGCTCAAGACGCTCGAACGCGCGGATCTGCCCCATCTGCAAGGTGTGTGGAAAGAGCACATCCTCAAATACATCGAAGCGGTGAAGGAGGCACGCAAACCTCAATGAGGCGCATCGCGATGATCATCGCCACATCGAGCGCCAGCCATCTGCTCTGCACCCGCGATGGCACACTCGTCCTCACCCACAATCCCGGTCCCGATCCACTGCGCTTCCCGCTCCACATGCGCCTCTCGCACCATGAAGGCCAGACCTGGAGCGATCCCTCGCTGCTCGCGGATCGCCCTGCGAAAGTCGGCGGCTGGTCCGTCTGTTATCCCACGCTCACCGAACTCACCGATGGCGCGCTCGGCGCCATCTGGGCACAGATCAAAGACTCGCCCGGTGAACTGCAAGGCGAGATTCACTCGGCGCGTTTTGCTTTGAAAAGATAAGACCACCATGACGCTTAACAACACCCTCATTGCTACGCTCCTGCTCGGTCCGTTGGCCTCACTGCAAGCCTTAGACTACCCGCACGTTACCGCCGAACCACAAAAGGCCGGCTGGCCGCTTACAGCGGAGGAACTGGCCTATGTCGTCGATAAGCCCGAGCATGATCGAAGGCCCGGTCGCGAATCGAACAAGCATCTCCCGCAACTGTGGCCGCAAGTACCGAGCGCAGGCCATTTCGGCAGCGACTCTTGGCTGAAGCTTCACGAAGCCCATGTGAAGACCGTGCAGGCGAACCAAGGCCCGCTCGATGTATTGCTCGTCGGTGACAGTATCACGATTCAGTGGGGCGACTCATGGAAGAAGCACTTCCCAGATCTCAAAGCCGTCAACATCGGCATCGGCGGCGACAAAACGCAAAACGTGCTATGGCGTCTCGACCACGGCGGCGTCAAAGGACTCCTGCCCAAGGCCATCGTGCTCATGATTGGCAACAACAACATGTTCTTCACCCCCGAAACCGGCATCGAAGCCGCCGCGCTCGGCATTCAGATGTGCGCGAAGAACCTGCGCGAGAAGTTTCCTGCTGCCACGATCATCGTCGCGAAGATCCTACCCGCTCATGCGCCCGGCAATCGCTTCTACGACGACATCAAAAAGACCAATGCTTATCTCGACCCGCTCAAGCTCGACAGCGATCCGAAAGTAAAAGTGCTCGACTTGTGGAGCGATTTCGCCAACGCCGACGGCACTATCAAGAAAGACCTCTTCACGCCGGATAATATCCATCTTTCGCCCGCGGGTTATGCCGTGTATGCGGAGAAACTGAAGCCGTTGCTGAAGTAACCTGTCCGTCTCATGCCCCGCTTTCTTCTCGCCTGTCTGCTTTCCACCTTGCTTCTGGCTGCTCCTCCGGCTGCATTTTTGGAGCAGCATTGCTATGACTGCCACGATGCCGAAACGAAGAAGGGTAACCTCGATTTGACGGCGCTGACCTTGGACTCGAAGCATCTGGACCTGCTCATCAAGGTCCACGATGCGGTGGAGCGGCGTGAGATGCCGCCGAACAAGAAAAAGCAACCTGCGGAAGTGGAGAAGGCGGCGTTTGTGAAGGATCTGGAGGCGAAGCTGATGGCGATGACCGCTCCGGCACCAGGCGGGCGCATCCGTTTGCGGCGCATGACGCGGGTGGAGTTTCAAAACACGCTGCAGGACCTGCTGGCACTGCCGAGGCTCGATGTGGTGGGCCTATTGCCGGCGGATGGCCGGGTGGCGGGCTATGACAAGATCGCAGGTGCGCTGGACATCTCGCCCGCGCATCTCGCGGCTTATGAAGAGGCGGTCGAGAAAGCGCTGGATGCAGCGATTGCCACGCGCAGCAAACCGCCGCGAGTCTTCAAGAAGCGCATTTACCCGGCGGGGCTCTTCAAGTTTGGCGGAAACCTCGTGCAGGGGCAGTTCGTGCTACTGAAGGACAAGCAGCCTGATCCCGCGCTGCCGGTGCGCGGCGGTTTTGAGGACAAACAAGGCCATGTGGGCGATGCGGGGCCGGACCTGGAGGAGCGCAAAAAACAGCACGAAGCCGTGAAGGCGGCGAAAAGCGAAAGCGCGGTCGGTTTGCTCAATCCGAACCTCGCGGGCTATGAGGCGGCGATGAATGTGTCGCCGATCTACGCGGGGCTGTATCGCATGAAGCTGTCGCTGTGGGGCTTCCAGTGGAACGCGGGCAAACCGGAGCTGGGCGTGGATCAGGCCGCCGTGCTGCGGGCGCACGAGGAAGGCAAGCAACAGGAAGGTGGTCGCCTACTGCGTGTCTTCACCGCGCCGTCGATGAAGTCGAACGAGGCGGAGATCACGGAGTGGCTCGATGCGCACGAGAGCGTTGTGTTCGATCCGGTGTCGGTGCCGTGGAATGGCCTGCGCATCGGCCAAGTCGCCGGACGGGCGAAGAAGCATGTGGGACCGGGCGTGGCGATTGACTGGTTCGAAATCGAGGGGCCGATCAATGCTTCGTGGCCGCCGGAGAGCCACAAGCGTTTGTTTGGCGATCTGCCGATCACCAAGATGATGGCTAGCGATGTCATCCCGCCGCAGCGCGAGGAGGTGCGCAGCATCGGCGGCTATCTGCCGAGCATGTATTTCGATCTCACGCCGAACGAGCGGAATCCGCCGCTGGAGACCGTGCAGTCCACGCAGCCCGAGGACGATGCGCGGAAGCTGCTGACGATCTTTTTGCCGAAGGCGTTTCGCCATGAGGTCGCGCTCACAGAGATCGAGCCGTATGTGGCGCTGCTCAAGTCACGCATCGCCGCGAAGGACTGCTTTGAGGATGCGATGCGGCGTGTTTATGTCGCCGTGCTCACCTCGCCGGAGTTTTTGTTTCACTCCGTCGAGCCCAAGCCGACCACGCTGGCCTCGCGCCTCGCGTATTGGCTCCGGAACGGCCCGCCGGACGCTCAACTGCTCGCCGCCGACCTCAACAAGCCCGAAGTGCTGCATCGTGAAGTGGATCGCCTGCTCGCCGACAAACGCAGCGAGCGCTTCATCGAGGATTTCACCAATCAATGGCTCGAACTCAACCGTCTCGATGAAACCACGCCTGATCCGCAGCTTTACCCCGAGTATCGCTTTCTCCTGCATGAAGGCATGGCCGCGGAAACACGCACGTTTCTGGGCGAGCTCATCCAAAACGATCTTCCCATCACCCATCTGCTCAAACCCGGCTTTGCCATGCTCACGCAGCGTCTCGCCGAGCACTACGGAATCGCGGGCGTGACCGGCGTGGAGGTCCGCAAGGTGCCGCTGCCCGCCGATAGCCTGCGCGGTGGTCTGCTGGGCCAATCCGCCATCCACAAGCTCACCGCGAACGGCACCACGACCTCGCCCGTGAAACGCGGCGTGTGGGTGATGGACCGCCTCCTCAACGATCCCGCTCCGCCACCGCCGCCCGGCGTCAGCACCGTCGATCCCGACACGCGCGGCACCACCACCGTGCGCGAACAGCTCGACAAACACCGCGCCGACACCAACTGCGCCGCGTGCCACGCGAAGATCGATCCCGCTGGCTTCGCTCTGGAGGCCTTCGATCCCATCGGCGGCCTGCGAGATCGCTACCGCTCCAACGGCAAGGGCGACGAACCACCCGAAAAGGGCAAAACAACCTGGCGTGTCACCTTCAAGCTCGGCCCGAAAGTCGATCCCAGCGGCGAACTCCTCGATGGACGCAAGTTCGCTGGCGCAAGCGATTTGAATACCCTTCTCAACGCCCATCCGGCCAAACTCGCCGAAGCCTTTGTATCCCATCTCTCCCGCTACGCCACCGGAACCGAAGTCTGCTTCGCCGACCGAGCCGAGATCCGCCGTATCGTGGAGAGCACGAAGGGCAGTGAGCATGGCTTGAAGTCATTGATTCATGCGCTGGCCGAGAGCGAAATCTTTTCAGCACAATGAAGCACTCTCGACTAATTCGCCTACCGCGCCCGCTTCTTCGGTTCAGGAGCGAGGGTCATCTGTGGAGTCACGCGGATGCCCATGCGCTTGTAGTAGTCGAGCATCTTGGCAGTGGCAGCTTCGCTGGCTTCGAGACCGATGTGCACCATCTCAGACACCGGCAGATGCGGGGCTTCTTTAAGATTGGACGAAGCAATCATGGCTTTAAGCTGTTCGATGTGGTGAGTGCTGCTGTCTGCGAGACGCAGATGCGGTGGTTCGGAGTTGTCCCACAGCACCCAATCATCCGCAAGCGGCAGGCAGTCCTCGATAACGTGCTTTCGACTGCGATCAAAGCGCCGACACACATCGTCCTCGGGCACATGATGTCCGCCGTGAATCACACGCAGTGCGACGCGATCCACAGCCTGTCTCGCAGATCCAATCAGGATGTAGTGCAAGACGATGCGATAGCCTTGCTCCTTCGCATTGCGCAGCATTGCGATGCAAGTCTTGCCGCTGAGCGTCGATTAGATGGCAAAACTAGCCTTGGCACTCAGCAAGGCTCTAGCTTCCCCGATCAGAATGCGTCCTGCTCGAAAGGCGGACAGCGTCGGATCAAGAGGCGACAAACCACGTGCAATCTCATCCGTGTTGAGAAACCGCATGATACCCATGCGCGGCAGCAACTCACGGGCAAGCGTCGTCTTGCCTGCGCCATTGCAGCCGCCGATGATGCACAAGGTTGGGTTCATCACGGATACCCATGTCACTCAGACTTTTCCCATTCAAATCATCTTCCATGAACCGCCGACATTTCCTCCGCGCTGCTGGCGCTTGGCTCGCTCTGCCCACCATCGGTCGTGCAGCTGAAAAACTGCCGCCAACGCGGCTTTTCGCTATTCATTTGCCTTTGGGCATGATGCCGGACTTCTTCTTCCCGAAGGCAAGCGAGACCTCCAGCTCCTACCTGGACCTCCTCGCCGAGCAGCGACCGCATTTCACCACCTTCCACGGCCTCTCGCACCCGGACGTGAACGGCAACCACCATGCGGGCCAGTGCTTCCTGAGCGGCGCACCGCATCCGGGGCAGCCCACCTTCCGCAACAGCCTCTCGCTCGATCAACTCGCCGCCGAGAAGCTTGGACTCGACACACGGTTCCCCTCGCTCGCTGTTTCCGTGAGCAAAGGCGAGCACTACGGCGACTCCATCGCCATCTCCCGCGCAGGCGTTATGCTTCCTTCTGAAAAGAGTGCCGAGAAGCTCTACCGCCGACTTTTTGTCGCGGGCACTCCCGAAGAGAAAGCCGCCACCATGCGACGCATCGATGCCGGTGGCAGCGTGCTCGACTTGATCCTCGACAAAGCCAAGCGACTCGAAAAAAGCAGCGCCCCCGAAGACCGAGCACGACTCAATCAATACTTCCAAAGCGTGCGTGAGCTCGAAGGCCGCCTCCAGCGCAACATCGAGTGGGAAAATCGCCCGAAGCCGAAAGTCGAGTATCCGCAGCCCAAGGACATCGCCGATGCCAACGAGGTCATCGCACGCTCCAAGCTCATGTTCGACCTCATCCGCCTCGCCTTGCAGACGGACAGCACGCGCGTCGTCACGCTGTCGCTCAGCACCTTCAGCGTCGTGCCACACGTGCCCGGCGTGAAAAGCGAAACGCACAGCCTCACCCACCATGGCAACGAACCCGACAAGATCGCTGAACTGCGCAAGATCGAAGAAGCCCAAATGAAGGCCTTCGCCGACCTCCTGCAAACCTTCCGCAACGTCACCGAGACGGGCGGCACGCTGCTCGACCACACCCAAGTGCTCTACGGCAGCTGCCTCGGCAACGCCAACTCCCACAGCAACCAAAACCTCCCCCTCATCCTCGCCGGCGGTGGTTTCAAACACGGCCAGCATCTCAGCTTCAACGCGCAGAACAACACGCCGCTGTCGAATCTATTCGTGTCGATGCTCCAGGGTCTTGGCATCGAGGGCGACAAGTTCTCCAGCAGCACGGGGTCTTTGAGTGGGCTCAAAGTTTAACGAGAGGTTTCATCTACGACCAAGACAAGTCATTGACTCCATTGTGTGTTTCCCCCTTTCGGCTTTCTCCATCGAGCGATTCCCAAGGAATCCTTTCACCTGCCTCCTTCTGAGTTTGATCATCTCGCTCACACTCGCTGCCGAACCATCACCGGTGGATTGGATGGCGCGGGTAGAGGATCAAACGGGGCTTTGGTGGGTGAATGGGCCACCAAAGATGTTTCAGCGAGCGGAGCAGACGAAGGATGAAATCCTTGGTTTTCAGTTTGGGAAGGAGACGATGCTTTTCGACACGCGACGCGTGCGGCCGGTGGATGGCGAGTGGGAGTGCACGGTGATCGCGGACGGACGGCGTTTTGTTTGCAACGGACACACGCAGCCGGAGGATGAGTGGCAGCAGCCGGTGCGCTTTGTCGAAAGCGGGCGCTTTTTTCAGCGCGTGGTGATCGAGGGGCTGACGTTTGCGGATGCGGAAGGGAAGGCCTTCAACAGCACGGCGCGGCTGGAGATCAGCGCGTGGCCGGACCGGCTGATGTTTCGTCTGGAGAGCGAAAACGACGCGCTGGTGGAGTTGCGGCATGGTGGGAAAAAGGTGAGCGGCATTCGCAATGTGATGCTGGAGATGCGCGCTAGAGATTCGAAGGCTGTGGTGGAGTCGGAACTGGCGGTGACGCGGGATGAGGCGCTGGGTTGTCATCGGCTGGCGCTGCCGGAGGAGCGGTGGAGCAATGCGGGCGGCACGTATTACCCCGAGGAGCATCTGGATCGCATCGACCGCTGGTGCGTGACGCTGCGCAATGACACCGATGAGCCCACGGTGGCGAGATTGATGTTCACGCAGGAGAAGCATCTGCCGATCACGGGCTTCACGCCGATGCTTTGCGAACTTGATGGCACGCCGACGGGCATTCCGGTGCAGATTTCGAAGAACTGGCACATCCGCGCGGAGAAGGGGCGCTTGCCGCATGACGGGCAGTGGTTTCATGGTTTCGCGTGGGTGCGTGTGCCGCCGAAGTCGCGGCGCGAGCTCGTTTTCCAGATGGTGCATGCCCGCTTCGGTGGCGTGTGCGCGGCATCGCATGCGCAGCTCTGCCTCATCGGCTGGGGGCACAATCAATTCTGGGATCAAGTGGCGGTGGGCAGCTTTGGCGAGAGCATCTGCTTCGAGCCGGGACGCGTGCAGCGGCGTTGTTTCGTCACGGACATGCGTCCGCTCATGACGCTGCCCGTCGAGTCGAATGCGAAACGCTGGGGCTGGGCCGAGAACTGCGGCGGTGGCGATTTTCTCATGTGGAAGGACGCGCAGGGTCGCTATCAGGAGATGAAGGGCACGCGCACCGAGTATCGTGCGCAAGGTCCGTGCCTCACCGATGTGAGCTACAGCGAGGAATCGAGCGGCGGCGAGATCAGGGCACGCATGGACGTGTCCGTGCCGGCAGCGAACGATCATCTGCGCACCTTTCTGCGACTGCGCTACGACGTGCGGAAGCCGGTGCGCTGGCAAAGGCTCGCATTTTTTCAGCTCGGTGCAGATTTCTACAACGACGTGCCCGCCCGACGCGTGGCCATCGGCGATGTCACCGGTCTGCGCGAGGAATGGGAGCCGCGTCGCGCGAAGGATGAGTATGATCGCACTGCCTTGCCGCTCGCCGGCGAGGGCGCGTGGGTCTCCGTGCATGGCGTGGAGCCTGCCGTGCTGAAAAAAGGCCACGCTGCGGCGACTCGCGGCCTCATCGTGCGCTCCTGGCGTGCCGTGCTCGGTGGCAAACCTTCCGCGCCGCATCTCGCGACTTTTTGCACCGAGTGGGGCAAGAACAATCACCGCACCGCCGTCGAACTCGCGCCACCGTCTGACATCGCCGAGCTACAGCCTGGTGATTTCGTCGAGGCAGAGCTGGAACTCGTCGTCTTCCCCGCCGATGCCGCCGATTACTACGGCCCGGATACCAAGCTGCGTGACATGCTCGCCCGCGATGCCGACACTTGGCGTCCCGTGCATCGCGAGGCCCAAGGCAATGCGCTGAAACCCATCGCGAAACACGGTGAGATCACGAAAAACTATCCGCTGGTCGTCGCCGTCGATGAGGAACAGCGGGCGCAAGTCATCGTGAAAGGTGGGCTCGGGCATCTGCCAGTCACTTTTGCCAATTTGAAGTCACCGAAAGGCCATCGCCTGCTTGTGCACGGCCAGCCGGTCACGCATTGGCAAACCAATTGGAACGCCACGACGCAACGTTGGCAAATCGTCTGCAATGTGGCTGCTGGCGAAGATCGTGAGATGGAGATAGCGCTAGAAGAGGCTGAGTAGCGGCTTGGTCAAAGCAGTCTCAAAACACACAGGAGTGAGGAGCCCCCGAAAAGACCCTGAGTCGGATTTATCTCCTGCTTGAACCTTGTCAGGCTACTTCAAATGTATCTCCACAATCACCTTCCCCATTCAGTTACAAAATGGGGAAGAGCCGTTTCCGATCTTACCCTCGTGGTCACTTGCCGGATTTGACGCCCACCACCATCGACTGCACGCTCAAGAACTGGCTGTTCATCGGCGACGTGGGAGCCGGAGATCGCAGCGCGATCATGTTCACCATCATCGAAGCCTGCCGCCGCAGAAGCATGGACCCCTGGGAGTATCTGCGCGACGTGCTCACAGGTCTGCCAACGATGACCATCCAGCAGATCAGCGAGGTCACGCCGGATGCATGGGCAAAGGCCCGGCGCACGAACGTGCATGCCAACGCCACGAAGCAACTCGCCGCATAGCCCTGGAGTGTGCTGGCCCGAATAAAGTCAAGCGGTCAGCCATGGCGCTCGGCAGGACGCGCACGAGGAACGGGCGCAGGCTTCTCCGCCATTGTTTGTCGTGCGGCGTGGCAAGCTGCTCACGCCAGGATCTCCCGCACCACTTCGCCATAGACATCGGTGAGGCGGAAATCGCGGCCGAGGTGGCGCCAGGTGAGGCGTTCGTGATCGAGGCCGAGCAGGTGCAGGATGGTGGCGTGGAGGTCGTGCAGGTGGACTTTGCCGGAGACGGGGCGGAAGCCGAACTCGTCGGTCTCGCCATGCATGAGGCCGCCGCGCACACCGCCGCCAGCCATCCAGGCGCAGAAGCTTTCGGGCTGATGCTCGCGACCATGTTTTTCGATGGGCGCAGTGCGGCTGAGGTCCTGGCTCCAGGGGGTGCGGCCAAACTCGCCGCTCCAGACCACGAGTGTATCCTCTAGCAGGCCGCGTGATTTCAGATCGCGGATCAAACCGGCGCAGGGCAGGTCGCTGGCGGCGCAGCTCTTCGGCAGAGCGCCGCGGATGTCGCCGTGGTGATCCCATCCATCCATGGTGACCTGCACAAAGCGCACCCCAGCCTCGCTGAGACGACGGGCGAGCAGGCAGGCTCGGCCGTTCCTGTCGGTCGTCTTTTCGCCGATGCCGTAGAGTTTTTTCGTGGCCTCGGTTTCCTTGGAGAGATCGACCAGATCTGGGGTGGCCGTCTGCATGCGAAAGGCGGTCTCCAGGCTGTGGATCATGCCCTCCATGCGCGCATCCGTATCATGTTGCGCCAGCAGGCGGCTGTTCATGCGCTGGATGAAGTCAAAGCGTCGCCGCTGAGAGGCGTCATCGGTCGCGGGATCGGTGAGGAAGGCGATGGCGGGATCGCTCACCTTGGCCGGGAGCGTCACCGGCGTGCCCTGGTGCGCAGCGGGCAGAAAGGAGGCGCTGTAGTTCCGCGTGTCGATGCCGGGATGGATGGTGAGAAAGGCGGGCAGGTTTTGGTTTTCGGTGCCGAGGCCGTAGCTGACCCAGGAACCGAGCGAGGGCCGCGCCTCGGCGATGGCTCCGGTGTGCATTTGGAGCAAAGCGGGGCCGTGCTGGTTGTTGTCTGCATGCACGGCACGCAGCAGGCAAAGCTCATCGGCGATGGCGGCGGTGTGCGGCAGCAGATCGGAGATCGTGAGTCCGGACTGACCGCGAGGCCGCACCGGGATGTCGGTGCCGAGGGCCAGCAAACCATCCGTGCTGTCGTGACGATGCTGCTCGGGCAGCGGAGCCTTCACTGACTTACCGTGCTTTTGCTGGATGAGCGGCTTCGGATCGAAGAGGTCCATCTGCGAGGGGCCGCCGGACATGAAAAGGAAGATGACACGCTTCGCGCTTGGCTGGAGCATCGGAGCGCGCACCGCGAGCGGGTTGGTTGCTGCATTCAGCAGACCATGCAGGGCCATTGCGCCAAAGCCCGCACTGGTTTGACGCAGCCAGGCGCGGCGAGTGGTGGTGAAGGGGGAAGGATTCATCGAGAGGATTAGGTGTTGCTGTGGAGGTGTATGTCAGTCATCATGTCAGACATGAAAGCCAAGCCTGCCGTCAAAAAGCCCGCTCCACGTCGTGCTGCACAAAAAACGCCAACTGCCACGGTGCGGCATGACTTCACGGTGCGGGATATGAACCGCCAGCCGCAGTCCTTGCTCGCGGCAGCGCAAAAACTGGGGCGGATCGTCATTCGCAGCCGGAGCGCAGGCAATTTCATCCTCACCCCAGAGACTCCCGCGCCGAACAAGCGGATCGAGGAGGCGGAGGCATTCATGCAGCGCCAGCGCGCCTTCCGCGAAAAACTCTGCCGCATGGGTTTTGTGGCTCCTTCCAAAGATGATTCGGAAAAGATCGCTCGGATGATCGCAGGTGAGGAACCATGATCTATGCGGACACCAATTTCTTCACCAACACGCTGGTGGACATGTCTCACCGCTCCGAGGCGGAGGGGCTTTTGGCTGAGTGCCCCGAAAGGCTTCCTGTGACCTGGTTGCACCGGCTGGAGGTGGTCAACGCCCTGCAACAGTGCGTGTTTTTGACACGGCAGGGGATGCAGCAGATGCGGGTCACGCCAGAGCTTGCCGCAGTGGTGGAGGCCCACTTCTTCGAAGCTATTGAACTGGGGATTCGCTACCACCCTTCGGGGATTTTGCCGGAGTCTGTCGAATCGATGTTCCAAACCCTCTCTCACCGCCACACGGCTAAAGAAGGCTTCCGCACCTATGATCTGCTGCATGTTTCCTCTGCACTGGTGCTCGGCTGCGGTACGTTTTGGAGCTTTGACGCGAAGGCGAAAAAGCTGGCGTACTTGGAAGGTTTGTTGGTGAATTAAGCGGATCACGATCAGAAGCGGAGAAGAAAATCGTTTGTGCCGAAGAGGGCGCGGGCCAGCTCGGTCCATGCCGGGGTTTCGCCAGCGGCTTTGGAGGTTTGCAGAAAGGCGAGCGCGTCCTCGCGCTCAGCATCCGTGATGGGGCGGTTCAAGACACGCAGCCAAAGCCTTGCGAGACGGGCCGAGTCGTCTTCTTGGATGGCGAGCAGGGCCTTCGCCAGGTCCTCGCCACGCTCGCGGATGAGATCGGCATTCAGCAGATACAGCGACTGCGTGGGCACGGTGGTCTCACTGCGCTTGCTGGTGAACTGCGCGGGCTGCGGGAAGTCGAACACATCGCGCAGCCGCGCCGTGCCGGGCTGCGTGCCGGTGCGCACCACGGGCAGATACAGCGTGCGCTCCACCGCCTGGGATTCACGCTCTTTTTTGAGGCTGAACTGCGGGTGATTGCCCTTCTCGGTGAGCGGTAAGCCGGTGATGTTCTCGGGGAACTCCAACGGCAGTCCTGGTCCTCCAGATGGAGCTGCAAGGCGTCCGCTCGCCACCAGCATCGCATCGCGGATGGACTCGGCATCGAGCCGCTGGCGGTTCATGCGGGTGAGTAGCTTATTCTCGGGATCCTTCGATGGCGGATTGCCACTGGCGAGCCGGTAGGTGCGGCTCAGGGCAAGCATGCGGATGAGCTTCTTCTGCGACCAACCTTCCTTCATGAAGCGATGCGCCAGATGATCGAGCAGCTCGGGATGGCTCGGCGTATCACCGCGCGTGCCGAAGTAATCCACGCTGCGTACCAGCCCCTCGCCGAAGAGCTTCTGCCAGACGCGGTTTACCGCAATGCGGGCGGTGAGAGGGTTGCGAGCATCAGCGATCCAATCGGCCAGTTGCAAGCGACCGCTCTGTCCGGCGGGAATCTTTGGCTGCGGTCCCCACATCGCCACACGCACGAGACCGCGCGGCATGGTATCACCCAGCGCATACGGATTGCCACGGATGGTCACGCGCATGTCAGCGGGCTTTTCCACGTCCTGCACTGCGATGGCCTGCGGTTTGCCAGGATGAAAATACTCGCCGTGACCGATGCGGAGTTCGAGCGCGGTGATTTCCTTTTTCAACTCGTCGAGGCGCTTTTTGCCCGCCGCATCCGGTTTGTCGCCGAGCGTTTTCGACTCGGCCTCCAGCTTCTGTTTTTCCTTTCGCCAGCCCGCCAGCTTCTGCTCGTGGTTGCGGGCGACTTCCCGGTCCTCTTCCAGCTGCGGCAGCGGCACGCGCTGGATATTGCTCCAGATGCCGTGGCCTGTTTTGAACGTCGTCTTCGTGCTGCGGAACATGCCCGCCAGGGCGTAATAGTCCTGCTGGCCAATGGCATCGAACTTGTGATCATGGCAGCGCACGCAGCCCAGCGTCATGCCGAGGAAGGCGGTGCCCACCTTGCTCACCTGACTGTCCACGAAGTCGTGCTCCATCTTCAGCTTGTCGATGGCGTTGATGTCCACATCGCCCAGCACGATGAAACCGGTCGCGATGAGGTTTTTTCGGCGCTCTTGCGGCGAGGCGGCAGGCAGTAGATCGCCCGCGAGTTGCTCGCGGATGAAGCGGTCGAAGGGTTTATCCTGGTGGAAGGACTCCACGAGGTAGTCGCGATACCGCCACGCATGTTCGGCAAAGATTTTGCCCTCCGTGCCGATCTGCTCGGCATAGCCCACGAGGTCCAGCCAATGCCGCGCCCAGCGCTCGCCGTAGGCTCTGGATGACAGCAGACGGTCCACGACGCGCTCGTTCGGGGATGATCCTGACGATGAGACAATCGGATGGGGAGACAATGAGATGCTCTTCTCCTTGTCTGATTGTCCCCTCGTCTGATTGTCTCGTTTGAGGTCGGCCAGAAAGTGCTGAATCTCCCCCTCCGTCGGCGGCAGGCCAGTGAGGTCAAACGTTACTCGCCGCAGCCAGACATGCGCCTCGGCCTCTGGTCCTGGTTGAAGGCCCGCCGCCTCCTGCTTCGCGAGAACGAAGGCATCCACCTCATTCAGCGGCCAGGCTTGATCATGCACGACGGGTGGCGCGGTATCCCGCACCGGCTGATAGGACCAATGCCTCCGGCCCTCCTCCACATCCACCCCGGTCTTCTTCACCGCTTCCGCCACCGCCACCGTCTCGCGCGGATCGGGCGCACCGCGCTTCACCCACTCCTCCAGCACGGCGATCTCGCTTTCCGGCAGTTTCGCCTTCGGCGGCATCTCCATGTCCGGGTTCGTGTAACGCACCGCCTCGATGAGGCGGCTCTTTTCCAGCGACCTCGGCATCAGCACAGCCCCGCTGTCACCACCCGCCTGCCAGCCTGAGCGCGAGTCCAACACCAACCCGCCCTTGATCTTGCCCTCGTGCGAATGGCATTCATAGCAACGCTGCTTCAGCAATGGCTCCACACGCTCACGGAAAAAAGCATCTCCCTCCGCCGCAGTGGCGGCGAGTGGGATCAAAAACAAGGCGGTGAGTTTCATTCGGAAAGGCTTGGGGCGAGCGACGACGGCGAACGCAACCTTGAAAATACAGTGCCACCACCCTTCTTCTTCATGAGCTTGCGAGACTATTTTCTTAATGGCCGTTACTCTCAGAGCAATGAAACCCAAACGCTCCGCCAAGCCTTCCGATGACCGCCGTTACTTCAAGGAAGTGCGGTTTCGCCAGATCCGTGCCCTGTTTGAAATCGCGAGGTACGGCACCTTTGCCGCGGCTTCACGGAGCCTCGGCATGGCCACGCCCTCCGTCTGGCGGCAGGTGCGTGCGCTGGAGGACGACTACGGCGTGCAACTCGTCTCCGCCAAAGGCCATGACGTGCGCCTCACCGAGGACGGCGAGCGGCTGCTGGACCTCGCCGCGCCGCTGGTGGAGGGCTTTGACTCGCTGAAGAAGGTCTTCCACGACCAGCACGGCAAGGCCGAGCGACATCTCCGCATGGCTGCGCCCGCCACTGTGCTCAACAGCACCCTGCGCCATGTCATCGCCGGCTACCGCGAGTCCCATCCGCAGGTGCGCCTTTCGCTCATCGATGCGCCATCGCGCATCGCGTGGCAGCTCCTGGAGGCCGAAAAGGCGGATCTCGCCATCGTCGGCACGCCGCAAGGGGTGACACTGCCCACACGCTTCGAGGCCACACCGCTCGTGCGCTATCCCTTCGAGGTCGTATGCCTTGCCAGCCATCCCTTTGCCCAGATCAAAGCCCCCAACTACGCGACATCGTCAAGCAGCCGCTCATCCTCGCCGGGGAAGACTCAAGCTCACGCATACAATTTGATCACCTCGTCGCCAAAGCCGGCCTGAGCGCCCAGGTGAACGTCATCATGACGGCGGGCAACGTCACCTCCATCCTCAACTACGTGGCTCTCGGCATGGGCGTGGCCATCCTGTCACGCCCCGCGACCGAGGCGCTGCCCGTGCCCGCCGATGTAAAGGCCCGCTTCATCCACCGCAATGTGTCCAGCTTCCTCGGCCACGACCAAGTCGCCCTCCTCCACCCCAAAGGCCGCCACGAGCTTGCCCACGTTCGCGCCTTTCGCGAGATGGTGATGAAGGGCCTGAAGGCGGAGGCGTGAGTGTGGCTACAAGGGGAAGTGCTTGTGAAGCCTCCGTCTGAAGGCAAGCCACCCTTCTTGTCATGCCAGCACCGCCTTCACCACCTGTCCATGTACATCCGTCAGCCGCCAGTCGCGGCCGCCGTGGCGGTAGTTGAGCTTTTCGTGGTCGAGGCCCATCTGGTGAAGGATGGTGGCGTGGATGTCATGGATGTTGAGCGGGTTTGACACGGCAGCGTTGCCGAACTCGTCGGTTTCACCGAAGGTGGTGCCGCCTTTGAATCCGCCGCCGGCCATGAAGATGGAGTAGCCGTTCACGTGATGGTCGCGGCCTGCGGTGGCGCTGATTTTCGGCGTGTGCGGTGTGCGGCCCATTTCTCCGGCCCAGAGGACGATGGTGTCATCCAACATGCCGCGCTGGGCGAGGTCGGTGATGAGGGCGGCGACGGATTGGTCGGTGATGCGGGCGTTCTTTTCGTGGTCTCGCTTGAGCTGACCATGCTGGTCCCACGGGGAGTTATTGCCGTCGAAGCTGGGGCAGGTGATTTCGACGAAGCGCACGCCGGCTTCCACGAGTCGCCGCGCACGCAAGGCCTGCGTGGCGTAGAAGCGCTGATGCTCATCGGTGGAGTCGAGGCCGTAGAGTTTGCGGATGTGCTCGGGCTCGCGGCTGATGTCGGCCAGCTCCGGCACGGTGCTCTGCATGAGGAAGGCGGTCTCGTAGTTGGCGATGACGCCCTCGATGGCCTGGGCATCGGAGCTTTGCGCGGAGAAGGCGGTGTTCTGCCCGGCGAGCAGCGCGAGTTTGCTGCGCTGGATGGCCGCGGTGTCGGTCGGCGTGATGTTGTCCACGGGCACCCCTTTGGCCCGCATCATCGTGGCCTGATGACTGGCGGGGAGAAAGGAACTGCCGAAGTTTTCCAGTCCGCCGTTGGGCACCCAATCGTTGTTGAGCACGACGTAGCCGGGCAGATTGTGATTCTCGGTGCCGAGTCCGTAGGACATCCAGGCACCGAAACTCGGGGCTTGGCCGATGATGCGTCCGGTGTGCAGCAAAAGATTCTGCTGCCCGTGCAATGGCAACTCGCCTACCATGGAGCGCACGACGCAGAGGTGGTCCGCCACGTTCGCGAGATGCGGAAAAAGTTCACTCACCCACAGGCCGCTTTGCCCGCGTTGCTTAAACTCCCACGGGCTGCCAAACCAGACGCGGTTCGCATTCGACTGTGCGCGTTTCGAGACCGCGCTCGCGCCGATGGCTTTGCCTTCGTGCCGCTTGAGCATGGGTTTCGGGTCGAAGGTGTCCACATGACTGGGGCCGCCGTCCATGAAGCAAAAGATGATGTTCTTCGCCTTCGCCGCGAAATGGGCGCCCGGTGCGGCGCTGGCCGTTCGTGCGAAGAGGCTGCTCAGAGCCAGCCAGCCGAATCCGGCGGCGGCGTTCGCCAGGATGTCACGTCTAGAAAACAAACTCTCGCGGTGCATCTCAGAAGTGCAGCACCGCGAGAGATTAGGAAGGCGCGAGAGGGGTTGGGAAGGATTCATTGGAAGGTGGAGTGGATGGGTTTGATTTCACCCGCAAGGTTTGAGGCGTGGAAGTTAATGCAGAAGCCTTTTTCATGGCCGCTGGCTTTCAGCAAGGATCGGGCACGGGCGAGTTGCAGCTTCGACAACGACTCAACGCAGACACAAGCAACCATGACCTGTCCTTCAGCAATCATGGGTATCTGTTTGGAGCTGGCAATGAGCTGCTCGCGATGCACGAAATTCACTGGCAGATTGCGTTGCACCTTGATACCCCTCAGTCCGAGTTCGTGCGCGAGACAGACTTCGTAGGCGCTTCGCAGCAGGCCCGGACCGAGGATGTTTTGCACCTCCACAGCGGCGTCCACAATCTCATCCGCCAGCTCGCTGAATGAACCCTTCGCTCGTGGTGTTTTGACCTGTTTCACCGAGATGGTGTTGGCCCGACGAACGATTCCATGTCGGAGCTGGAGCACATTGAAGTTCATCAGCAGTCCTAGCTTCAACTGCGCGAGACGCAGATACGTCAAAAGCTGTGCCTCGTGGATGGGATGGAGTTTCTCGACGGCTTTAAGCTCCAGCAGAAGGCTGCCCAGCACGACCAAATCCAGGCGGTATCCGCAGTCGAGCTTGGTGCCCTTATAAAGCAAAGGTAGCGGCACTTGGCACTCGTGCTCGATGCCCAGCGCCAGCAGTTCCAGGTGCAATGCCCGCTCGTAGTCTGCCTCATCGAGACCCGGTCCATATTGGCGATGCACCGCCATGGCAGCGCCAATCACCTGTCCGGTGAGCTTGTCGCCAAGGTCTTCGTGTTTGATGGGCTTCATGGGGATGAGTTGCACCGCAAGAGATTAGGAAGGCGCGAGAGTTGCGCTTCAAACACTCTCTTGCGCCTTCCTAGTCTCTCGCGGTGCGTCTTCATTTCAGCGGTAAAAGAGAAACTCGGTGGTGTTGAACAAGGCATGAGCGAGCTGCGCCCACGCGGCTTCATCCTGCATTAACTCACCGCCATTCGGAGTGGCGAAGTCCCGCGCGGCGGCGCTCCAGCGTGATAGTTCATCATCCTGCGCCTCGCGGCCGAAAGCCTGCACGAACATCGCACGCACGCGGTCTTCCGGTGTGGTGTGCGGTGCCTGGAGGAGCTTTGCGGCCCAGTGCTTCGCCATCGCGCTCACGAACGGGTCGTTGAGCAGGGTCAGCGCCTGCGTGGGCACGTTGGTCACATCGCGCCTGCCGGTGGGCAGCTTGAGGTCCGGCAGATTGAAGGCGGTGAGAAACACCGGCGGTGCCATGATGGACATTTGCAGGTAGAGCGAACGTCGGCCATGGCCATCGGGCGGACCGGAGAAGAGGCGCTTTTTGTCGTCCTCGACGCTGCGCGGTGGCGCGATGGGTCGGCCGTAAAGTTGCGGGTCGAGCCTGCCGGAAACGGCCAGCAGCGCATCGCGAATTCCTTCCGCCTCCAGCCGTCGCGTGGGGTAGTGATGCAGCAGGCGATTGCCGGGGTCGCGTTCGCGCGCGGCGTGGCTCACGAGGCCGGACTGACGAAAAGTCTGGCTGAGCACGAGGCGGCGAACGAGCGACTTGGTAGACCAACCTTCGCGCACGAACTCACGCCCAAGCCAGTCGAGCAGTTCAGGATTCGAGGGTTTGTCGCCGAGTCTCCCGAAGTCATCCGGCGTGGCGACGAGACCGGTGCCGAAGACCCATTGCCAAACGCGATTGACATACACGCGCGAGCTGAGCGGATGCTCAGACTGCAAAAGCGATTCCGCGAGTTCGAGACGTCCGCTGCCGGTGCTTGCGGCGACGGTGTTCTTCCCGCTGAACATGCGGAGGAAGTCGGGCTGCACGAGCGCTCCGGGCACATCCACATTGCCGCGCACATTGAGGGGATAGCTGGCCTTGACGGTCTCCCGTTCGTCCATGCTGTTCACGGTGCGCGGAAAGGCCATGTCGGCTTCCACGAGGCGATACTCGGCCACCAGCGCGGCGCTGCGCTGTGATTGGTTCGGCAGGAATTTATTCGCGAGCAACCAATCGAGGATGTCCCGGTCACCGGCCTGCGTTTTTCCCACGCACCAGCGAGTCACCGCATCGCTGAACCAAGCGGAGATATGGCTCCAGGCTTCAGCGGTGGAGTTTGGCGGAGCGCCGGTGTAGAGCGCGGCGAAGGCGTCGAGCTCATCCTGCGGTGCGCCTCCCGCGTCATGCGAGACGATGCCGCTGATGCTGAGCCAGCTTCGTTTGTCGTAGCCGAGGTCGTTGTTTTTGAGCCCCTTCGCCACGCTGGTGCGCGGCGGAAAGTTCGGGTTCAGCGATGAGGTGCAAAACTCGACGGTGACTTGCTGCACGCCGTTCTTCAGCGCTGCATCCGAGAAGGACTTCCACTCCGGCTCGGTGTTGGTGAGGAAGGTGACGGTTTCATTTTGAAACGAATGGTCATCCATCACGAGGTAACCGCCGAACTCGGAAGTGTCCGTGTGATCGTTAAAACATAAGTGCGGATGGTTGGCGCTCCAACGACA
>CAXNNN010000005.1:0-22426 GCA_964203095.1 Verrucomicrobiaceae bacterium
GAAGGGTCAGATTCTCGAATAAAACCACTCCAAGATCATCAGTGATGCTACCCAAAGCCAGTTCTACCTGAACCTCTCGGTCGCTTTGCTGGCAGAATCGAAACTGCTGAAATCCACCGAGATCGACAGTGCCGTGACTGGCGACGGGGGACAGCACATCGATCTCGTCTCTCCAGATCATGTGATGCAGCCATAGCAGTGCATGAACAAGGCTCGACTTGCCGCTGCTGTTTTTGCCAAACACCAGTGTGATGGGTCGCAGAGAGATTGTTTGAAGATGCTCCCCAAAGGCTTTGAAATTAGCCAGATGAACAGCACCTAAGGTGGGAGGTTGTGGTTGGGTCAGGGCTGGCATGTTGAGGGAGATAGGGAGCGTTGCGCCTTGTCTTATCGCGCGACGGCTTCAACGTCTATTGAGTGGCGGGGTAGGCCCAGAACGGCTTTGATCTGGTTAATCTGCTCTACTTTCGTCTTTGTCGAACTATGGGTTTTCACATACCAGCCTGTGTTTCCTATGGGGCGATGACCATAGGGCTCGCCACTTGCCGGGTTGATGAAGTCAGTTGGATTCTGGGAAACCAGCCCGCTACCTCCTGCTCCAACAAGCTGGAGCGTTGGCAGGATGGAGTCGCCATACACCTGAACCATTGATTCAACGAACCGAGCAATTCCTTCTGCCCCGGTCGGTGTGTCAATGATCTCCATGTCACGATCAGTTCCCGCTTCGCGCCAGTTCATTTTGATAAGCAGGCGTGTTTGAGATGCTCGATTGCTCGCTTTTGTGAGTTGATCAAAAGCTCCCATCGCCCTCTTCACGTCCTTTTGAACTTGGGCGAGCTTATCCAAAGATGCCTCCAACTCGTTTACAGCAGCCGCAACGGCTTCGACCCGTGCCATCTCTCCTGCTCTGGCGGCCTCGAAAATGGCCTCCTGTGCGATGGCGATGCGTTCCTGGAGTTCATCTTTGAGCGGTTGAAGTTCGTCTTTCATAATCAGTTTTTGCTGTCGGATGAGCATGAGTAACGGATTAAAGAAGTTTTGCCAACAACTGCCAATGCATCCAACATGTCCATACAGTCATGTTCGAGACCCTCATCAACCAAACCGGTATCTCGCTAGAGCGCCTTGCGATGCTTTGCGAGATTGCAGAATCAGGAAGCATTGGTGCGGCGACGGCTGGCAATGCGAACCGACAAAGCCAGTTCAGTCGGCAACTGGCAGAACTCGAAACGTTCTTTGGGCGCGAGTTGCTGGATCGTCGTGCTAGACCTTTCCGTTTGAATGAAGCCGGGCGCGAACTGGCGCAGCTCGCACGGATGTCGCTGGCAGGACTGGAAGATTTTTTGGCGCGCAGCAAGGGTGCCAGCACCCGGCTAGTCGTGGGAGCAGGGGAGAGTTTGATTCAATGGCTGCTGCTGCCAGCGGCGATCCAAGAGAAGCCAAAAGACGAGGTGTTTGTGTTCAAGAACCTGGATACCAATCGCATAGTCGAAGGACTGCACTCAGGTCAACTCGACATCGGTCTGGTCAAGAGCAATGCCGTTCCTGAGGGCTTTCATCGCGGGGGGCGATTGGACTATCGTTATGCGTTGTTTGTCCCGCAAAAGCTGGTGCCCAGGCGCACGGCGCTGGATGCTTCACTTCTGGGCGATGTGCCGCTCGCCGTGATGGAAGGACGCGGAGAACTGCGGAGAGCGATGGAGGTCCACGCTGCGAAATCCCCTCTGCATGTGGCGATGGAATGTAGTTCCTATCCCCAAATCGCCACTGCTGTTGCTTCAGGCTACTGTGCGGGCGTGCTGCCTGAGTTTGCTCAGCATTATCTGCCCAAGGACGTGAAAATGATCGACCTGGGACAGGCCATGGGGAAGAACGTTTTGCGAACGACTTACCTGATCTGGTCCCCCAAGACGGAACTCATTAAGCCAAGCTTGAAAGCAAAGGCCATTGCGCTGGCGAAGAATCTCGGGTGCTCGCCCTAGCGCCTCGGGCACAATTTGCCCATTTCACATGGCTAGCGCCTGAAATTCAGATAGGCCTGGCGATAAGTCAGGATCACCGTGCCGATACCCGCCACCAACAGCACCCAGCGGCTGCTCTGGTCATCACTTGAGGTGACAGATGGCGCGGCCCCCAGCGCCGTGGTGGGTGAAGCCGCAACGGCCTCTGACGACGCTGTAAAGGCGGTGACAGCGATAGAAAAACCCACAATGAGGAGGTAGAAAAATGTGCGCCAAGTCATTGCGTTGTAGTGTCATTCGACAAACCAGAGCCTGGGTCTTATCAAGTTGGTGCCAGTTTGAAAAGCCCAATCTTAGGAAACGGTGGCGCTGGGCGCGACAAAAGGTTTCTCACAGCAGGGCAAGCGCCGCTTCGTGGCTTGCAGAATCACCTTCCTCGCGTCCATTACGACCCTTTTTCCCGCTCCTTTTTTTATGTCCAACGGTTCCCCTCCCCGCCTCCTCCGCATTGGTCTTGCTGGTCTTGGAAATGTCGGCGCGGGCGTTTTCAAGAATCTGCAAAAGAACGCTGCGCTCATCCAGCAACGCACCGGAGCGGATTTGCAGGTCGCCCGTGTGGTGGTGAGGAATCTGGCGAAGCCGCGCGACGTGGACGTGCCTGCCGACATGATCACGACCGACTGGCGCGATTTGATCAATGACCCGGACATGCCTGTGATCGTGGAGCTGATCGGCGGCACGGCGGAGGCCTTTGAGCTGGTCAGCAGCGCGCTGAAGGCGAAAAAGATCGTGGTCACCGGCAACAAGGCGCTGCTGGCTGAGCACGGGCAGCAGCTGTTCGCCTTGGCCGAACAGAACGGCGTGCCGATTTTTTTCGAGGCGGCAGTCGCGGGAGGTATTCCCATCATCCAGACGCTGCAGGAAGGGCTGATCGGCAACCACATTCAGTCCATCTTCGGGATCATCAACGGCACCTGCAATTACATCCTCACCCGCATGACCCAGGCCGGGCTCTCGTATGCCGATGCACTGCGTGAGGCCCAGGAGAAGGGCTTTGCCGAAGCCGATCCGTATCTGGACGTGAGCGGTTGGGACGCGGCGCACAAGGCGATCATCCTCGCCTCGCTGTCCTACGGGCGCTGGATTCCGCAGCAGGATGTGCACGTGGAAGGCATCGAAAGGGTGAGCGCCACCGACATCGAGATCGCCCGTCGCATGGGCTACACGATCAAGCTGCTGTCCGTGATCCGGGCCGATGAGCAAGGCCGCGTGGAGGTGCGCACGCAACCCTCCATGATCCCGAGCACGCACGTGCTGGCCAGCGTCAGCGGCTCCTTCAACGCCGTGGTCGTGCAAGGCGACATCGTGGGCGAGACCCTGTTTTATGGACGCGGCGCAGGCCAGGACCCGACCAGCAGCTCCGTCATCAGCGACCTGTGCGATGCCGCCGCGAACCTGATCTACGGCTTCCGCCACAGCGGCTTCGTCCCGCACGGGCTGTATGGCCAGAGCAAGCCCATCGACGAAACCGTTAGCCACTACTACCTGCGCTTGCTGGTGAAAGATCAGCCCGGTGTGCTGGCGCAGGTGGCGAGTTTGTTCGGTCAGCGCAGCATCGGCATTAGCTCCGTCATGCAACCCGAGGACCTGGAATCCACGACCGGCACCACGCCGCTGATGCTGATGATCCACGACGCCACGCTAGGCCAAATGAAGGACGCCGTCCAAGCCATCGCGGCGCTGGACTGCATTGTCGAAACCCCCGCCTGGATGCGGGTGGAGACGCTGGGATGAGATTGGCAGCAACAAAAAGAACCTGCAAAGACATCAGGGTTGGCCACTGTGTGCGCTCTTTTTGATGACCGACACGCACCCTGACTCGCCCTGGACTCTTCGCTTTCTCTGGCTGATCGCCGGGGTGGTGGCGTTTCGGGTGGCTTTTTTGTTCCTGGCCACGGACTTCCAACTGGCAGGAGATGAGGTTTATTACTGGGACTGGGGCCGCCGGCCCGACTGGGGCTACTACAGCAAGCCACCGCTCATTGGCTGGCTGATGGGCTTGATTGGCTGGGTCAGTGGCGATTCCTGGCACGCGGTGCGGCTGACGTCGATCCTGTTGGGCACCATCACCTTGAGCCTGATGTTCCTGCTCGGGCGACGGTTGTTCGATGCACGCACGGGCTTCTTTGCGGCGCTGCTGTTCCTGCTCACGCCCGCGAATGCGGCGCTGAACAATGCGATGACCATCGACGCGCCGTTGATGCTGTGCTGGACGCTGGCGCTGCTGCTGTTCTGGCAGGCGGTGCAGAAGCCTCAGTCCTGGGGCACGTGGCTGGGGCTGATGCTGGTCATTGGCACGGGCACGCTGGCGAAGCAGATGATGCTGGTCTTCCCGGCGCTGATGATTCTTTTCCTGGCGTTGTCGACGGAGCAACGATCGCTACTGAAGCGCCCCGCCCTGTGGCTGTGCGTGCTGGGCGGGCTCAGCTTCCTCACGCCCACGCTGTTGTGGAATCAAAAGCACGGCTGGATCACGCTGAAGCACACGAGCGAGCATTTCCAAAGCGAGACCCACGGCTTTGGCGACTGGATCTCCGGCGTGGTGAGCTTCCCGCTCATGCAGGCGGCGTTCTACTCGCCGATCACCTGGATCTTGCTGATCGCGGCGCTGATCGGTTGCGCCCAACGCTGGCGCGGGCTGTCGCTGAGCGAGCGCTTCCTGTGGATGTTTTCAGCGCCGGGTTTGATCATCGTCACGGGGATGGCGCTGCGTCAGCATGTGAATGAGAACTGGCCGGCGGTGTTTTATCTCAGCGCGTTCGTGCTGCTGCCCGGGCTAGCGTTTCAGAGTGCCAAACTCAGCCGCTGGTTCCCGCGCGCCCTGTGGGTTGGCGGCGCGATGGCGGCGCTGCTTTACGTGATGATTCCCACGATCAGCCTCGCCGGCCTGCGTGGTCACAAGACCTTCGATCCTCTGCGTGACATGCGGGGCTGGCGTGAGGCAGGGCCGCTGGTGGGAGAGTATTTCGCCAAGTTGCCGCGCCCAGAGCAGACCTTCGTGTTGGTCGTCAATCATCGCCACAACGCCAGTCAGATGGCCTACTGGATGCCGCAGCATCCGCGCGTGTATCGTTGGAACAAAGCAGGGGCCATCGAGAGTCAGTATGAAATCTGGCCCAATGCCGCCGACAAGATCGGCAACGACGCCTTCATCATCGACCCGCTCGACGAAGGTAACGGCTACGAGAACGGCATCGTCAGCGCCTACGTCACCGGCTCTTTTGAGAAGGTGGAGCGCCTGGGCCGGGTGGACGTGGACATCGGCAACGGCTACAAGCGCGCCTTCCAGCTCTGGCTCGGCACGAACATGAAACGCTGGCCCAACGACGAGAAAACCTTTCCTGATCGCAATCCATGATCGGCTGGGACCTTGACCTTTTTTGGCACATCAATCGCGACTGGACCCATCCGGTCCTGGATTGGCTGATGCCGGTGCTCTCGGCGATTGAGCTATGGATGCCTATCCTCGGCATGATCTTGATCCTCATCGCGTGGCGAGGCGGAGCCAAGGCACGGTGGATGCTGGTGGCGATCACGCTGGCGATTGTGCTGAGCGATGCCGTGGTGGGTCGCACGCTGAAGAAGACCTTTGACCGCGTGCGGCCACGCGATCAGATGAGCGGCGTGATGATTCGCGATGTGGCGAAGGTGAAGCCGAAGGTTCTCGCGCTGTTTCAAGCGCCTACGCTCAAAACCAGTGTGGTCAAGAAGGTGCCACTGGAAGGCAATTCCCTGCCCTCGAATCACACGATGAATCTGTTCGCTGTCGCCACGGTGATCGCCCTGTTCTTCCGGCGCTGGGGCCTTCCCATGTATGGGCTGGCAGCGGCGGTGGCGTATTCGCGGGTCTATGTCGGCGCGCATTGGCCGAGCGACATCGTGCCATCCATCGCGCTGGGTTTGATCAATGGTTGGGCAGCGGTCGCAGTGGTGAGTTGGTGGCGTGGGCGTTACGCCAGCAAGTCCGCGTAGCAACGCTCGGCAATCGCGAGGCTGCGCGCGAGGATGGCCTGCGTGTCGGACATCTTCAGCACGTCGGCCACCAAGGCCTCGCACTCCGCCTGATTCAGGCGACGCACGGCTTGCTTCAAGCGTGGCACCTGACCGCAGGCGACGCTGAGTTCATCCAAGCCAAGGCCGACGAGCAGTGGCGTTAGCTCGATGTCGCCGGCCATTTCACCGCACATGCCGACGCGGACATTGGCGTTGCGACCCGCATCCACAACCATGCGGATCATGCGCAGCACCCCAGGGTGCGTGGCCTGATACAGGTCGGCCACACGCTCGTTAAGGCGGTCCACGGCCAAGCTGTATTGAATCAAGTCGTTGGTGCCGAGGCTGAAGAAATCGACCTCAGGCGCGATCAGGTCGGCAGTCGCTGCCGCGCTGGGGATCTCGATCATCGCGCCGACCTCGACCTTGTGCTGGAGGCACTCGCCTGCGGCTTCTAGCTCAGCGCGGCACTCAGCCAGCACGGCCTTGGCGGCAATCACTTCCTCCACGCCGCAGACCATGGGGAACATGATGCCGATGGGCCCATGGCATGAAGCGCGCAGCAGGGCGCGGAGCTGGCGCTTGAAGAACTCCGGCCGCCCGAGCGACACGCGAATGCCGCGCCAGCCGAGGAAGGGATTTGGCTCTGGCTCGGCAGCGAGCAGCGGGTCCAGCTTGTCGCCGCCGAGATCGAGCGTGCGGAAAATGACCGGCCGTGGCGCTAGGCGTTGCACCACCTGCGTGTAGAGCGCGGTCAGCGCCTCCTCGCTCGCGTCAGGATCTTCCAGATAAACAAACTCGGTGCGGAACAGGCCAACCTCTTCGGCACCCGAGTCCACGATGAACTCCAGTTCGTCGATGAACTCGCCATTGGCACCCACCCGAATCGAGCGACCATCGGTCGTGACGGCGGGTTGGTTAGCGCTGGCTTGCAGCAGGTCATCCCGCGCCTCAGTCTGCGCTTCTAGCTGGCGGTAGCGGGCCAGCGTCTCCTCGGACGGACGCTGAATGAGCAGGCCTTCCGTGCCATCAATGACCACGGTCTCGCCCGAGACGAGCGCTTCGATCAGCCCATGCAGCCGCACCACGGCGGGCGTGCCCAGCGAACGGGCGATGATCGCCGCGTGCGAGTTCACACTGCCGGTTTCCACCGCGAAGCCCGCGACCATGCTGCGGTCGATCTGCACCGTGTCGGAAGGCGTCAGATCGTGGGCGACGATGATGACGGGCTTGTCGAAGCTCAACTCCGCGCGCTGGTCGCCGCGCAGGTGGCGCATGACGCGCTGCGTGATGTCCTTGAGATCCAGGTAGCGCTCTCGCAGATAGGGATCGTCCACGCCACGCAGCGCCTCGATGTGGCGACACATCAGCTTGTAGTAGATGGAGTCCACATTGCGCAGCTTGGTGCGCACGGTGCGGCGGACATGGTCGAGGATCGACACGTCCTCCAAAATCATCAGGTGGGTCTCAAAGATGTCCGCCTCGTTGCTGTCACCACGCTCCTCGATCGTGCGTTGCAGGGCTTGGATCTCCCGCTTGGTAGCCTCGGTGGCTTTGTCCAGACGTGCTAGTTCGCCTTCCACGTCCGCCGCCACGATGGCTTGCTCCGCTGGCTCGTCGAAGCTGTCCTGCAGCACATGCACGATCGTCTCGGCGACGCCGGGCGACACGGGCAAGCCGTGCCAGATTTTTTCTTGGGTGTCAGGAGCCGCAGGCATGTGCCTGCATCATTGCCAAGCGCTCCCTAGGCCGTCAATCAGGCAAATCACTCCACGTCACCAAACCCACCGGAAATCAAGCCGCCGAGGGCGGTCATGGCCCCTTCGGCGTCGGCACCCTGGGTGATGAGCTTGATTTTCTCGCCACGCGCAGCGGCCAGCATCATCAGACCCATGATGCTTTTGCCATTCACCTGCTCATCGTCTTTCTCGACCAGCACGTCGCACTGAAACTGGCAGGCCTGTTTGACAAATTGGGCCGCCGGGCGTGCATGCATGCCGTTTTTATTGACGATGGTGAACTCGTTTTCCAGGGTCATGAGCTTGTTTGGGGGGCGGAGTGCTAACCTAATTGATCATCGGCCATCTTTTTCAACAGCGTTTCCTTGAAGTCTCCTGCGCTATCGTAACCGAAAGCTTGCAGCTTATGATTGAGGGCCGCTAGCTCAATCAATCCGGAAATATCGCGGCCAGGGGTCACCGGTAGATCGACGCTGGGCACAGACAGGCCCAGGATTTCCTCCATGCGCAGCTCGCCGCCCACGCGTTCCAGCTCGTGCAGATGCACGCCGACCTTCAGGTGCACGATCAAGTCCAGGCGCTTCGACAGGCGCACGCTGCCGACGCCGAATAGGCGGGCGACATCCAGAATCCCAAGCCCGCGCACCTCGATTTTGCTGCGCGTGATTTCCGGGGCGGTGCCAACGACCTCGCGGTCTTCATTCAAGCGTAGGCGCACCGCATCGTCCGCGACGAGACTGGCTCCGCGCTGGAGCAGTCCAATGACGCTCTCGCTTTTGCCGCAGCCGCTCGGGCCCATGATCAGCACACCGATGCCCTGCACGTCGACCATACTGCCGTGCATCGTCGTGTTGGGCGAGAACGCCCAGTCCAGCCGCATGGTGGCGAGGTTAATGAATTTCATCGTCACCATGTTGCTCTGGAAGACACTGATGCCCGCTTTGTTCGCGGCCTTGATCAGATCTTCCGGCACACTGCGACCACGCGCGATGATGATGCAGGGAATTTCCCAGCCGCAGAGCGCTTCGAACCGCGTGGCGCGGACATGCGGCGAGAGGTTATCCAGGTAGGACAGCTCGGAGTTCCCCAGCACCTGCACGCGCTTGTAGGCAAAGTAGTCAAAGTATCCGGACAGGGCCAAGCCGGGGCGGTTGACGGAGGGCTCCTGAATCTTGCGTTTCATGCCCACATCCGTCCCCACCAGTTTCATCCGCAGCGTCTCACGATCATGCTCAAAGAAATCGCCCACGGTGATGCCGCTGGGGCGTTTGACTTTGTGGGGGATGCTCATGCTGAAATCGAATTCTCGGGGGACGGTTACATGGCGGGGCGTGTCAACGCAAGAAGTGCTCAATGCTCAGTGATGGAATGCGTTAAAAATGGCCCGCTTGCTATTCTACGGCGGGCAGCGCTACCTCCACAGGTGTAAAGACCGACCCTGCATCCAGCCCCGTCGCGCTCTGCCACGCGGCGAAGCCATTCACGTCCTCACCTTTGAAAACAAAGAAGGCACCGTCAGTACCCGCTTCGGTGAAGTAGTGATTGTTTGTGATTTGATTGTTAGCCGCATCAACGCTGTCGAGCTGCGCAAGCGGACTATCGCTGTCGTTCACGGCGAAAGTGTTGCCGCGCACTTCGTTCTCGCTGGCCCACTGAATCCACAGCTCGCCGTTATGATCCTCGCGATGCTGGTTGTTGCGGTAGCACAGGTTGTTCACGAAGGTGCAATGCTTCACCCGCCCGGCCTTACTTTCATAGCCACCAAAGACCAGCCCGGCCTTGTCGTTGAGGAAGATCTTGTTGTTCCGCACCATGATGCCGCCGGTCACCGTGCCCTTGTTCTCAGCACCGATTTCAATGCCCAGGTCGCACTGCGTGATGATATTATCCTCGATGACGATATCGCGTCCGCCATCAACATAGATGCCCGCTGCGTAGCCGCCACCATAGGTCGAGCGGCAGCGGAAGACCCTGTTGCCCTTGCACAAGCCGTTGCGTGCCACCTTGCTCGCATCGCCGCTGGTCCAGGCTTCGCCACCGATGAAGTCGATGCCGATGTTGTTCATGTCGCGCACGATGTTGTTGGTGACTTTGAAGTTGCTCACGTTGCCGTTGAGCGTCAGCGCCTCGCTGCGTGCGGGATCGCATTCATAGACTTCGTTGCCGTCGATGATGATATGCTCCAGCGCTTCCTTGGCGTTCGTGCCGTAGATGGTGATGCCCATGGCGTCGCGACCACGGATGTTGTGAATGCGATTGTTGCGCAGCTCGATATGGCTGCCCTTGCCTTCCACGCGAATGCCAGAGCCGTCCTTCACTTCGAGGTTGTCGCGAATCTCAAAGCCGATGACCTGCACGTAGCTTTGGTCCTCGATCAAAATCATGTTGGGCCCACTGACGCCCTTGCCACTGATGACCGCACCGGGTTCGCCTTTCAGCACGATGGGATGACTTGCGCTACCTGAGCGATCGATGATCACCTTCTCTTCATAGATGCCGGGCGCGACCACGATGGTGTCGCCAGCCTTCGCCTGATCGCAGGCGTGCTGGATCGTCTTCCACGTTGCGGCAGCGGTGCCCGCCGCGCTGTCATGGCCCTGGAGCGAGACATGCAGCTCGGCCCCCAGCGATGGATGACTGGTGACGAGGCCAAGGGTGAGAGCAGCAAAGGTGCGCAGGCGCATGAGTAAGGAAAGGCGGGTTAAGACGCTACCATGCAGGCTCTTCGTGCGCAAAGTGACGTTTATGTGCAGCGAACTTCTGCAACCACTCGGGGCGGCCAGGGTTTCATAGCCCAGCTCGGCCAGTGAAATAGATGCTAGTTTGCAGAAACGGCACCGTTTCCGCACCCAACCACGACGCTACTCACCCATGAATGCTCTTCGGATTGCGACCCTCTCCCTTCTCAGTCTGGCTGCCCAGGCGGTGCCAGAAGCCCCACCCACAGCCGCTGCCCAAGTCGCTGACAAAGCCGTCTATCGAGTCTGGACCGACAACCAAGGCCGCAAGCTGGAGGCCACATTTCGCGGCATCGAGGGCAACAACATTTACCTGCAGATCAAGAGCGGCTTCGTCCACGCTCTGCCCTTAGACAAGCTAAGTGCCGAGGATCAAAAGGTAGCCGCCTCGCTCAAGCCCGAAGGCCTGGGCATCCCCGTCGACCCGAACCTCGCGCAGGCCGCCACGAAGATCGACTTCCTGGTCGAGGCCGGCCTGAAGTATCGCAAACAAACGCCGAACCCGCTGGCCAGTGACGAACAGTTCGTCCGCCGCGTGTATCTCGACATCGTGGGCCGCATTCCAACGCGCGAAGAGGCGCTGGAACTGATCAACGACACCAGTGTGTCCAAGCGCGCCAAGCTCATCGACAAGCTGCTGGCCAGCGACGGGGCGAACTCGCACCTCTTTAACTACATCGCCGACATGCTGCGCATCGCGGACACCAGCACCGCCGCACGCGGACGCTTCTACACTTATCAGGAGTGGCTGAAGGGCCGCCTGAAGGAGAACGTGGGCTGGAACAAGATCGTCTATGACATGCTGACCGCCGACGGCAAGCTGCTGGATAATGGCGCGACCGGTTACCTAATCCGCGATGCGGGCATGAGGCTTGATAACCTGTCCCCCACGCTCAGCACCTTCCTCGGCGCGAACGTGTCCTGCGCGCAGTGCCATGATCATCCCTTCGCCGACTGGACACAGATGCAGTTCTATCAGATGGCCGCCTTCTTCGGTGCCAGCGACGCCTACGGCGGTCGTGGCGGCAGCAAGGGTGCCCGCACGCCAGAGATCAAAGAGGCGATGATGGCCGTGCGCGGCCTGGACGACAAACGCCTCCAGCAGCAGGCGCAGAACCTCCTCCGTGCCAATGCCATGGCCGTGACCGACACGGAAGAAAGCGACCTCGTCCTCCCCCACGACTACAAATACAAAGATGCCAAGCCCGGCGACAAGGTTGCGCCCAAGCTGGTGACCTGGAACAAGACGGACACGCATCTGCGCTCCTACCTGGATGTGAAAACCAAGGAACCCGCCGAGCTGCGCGCCGAGTTCGCCAAGTGGATGACCGCCTCGGACAATCCCCGCTTCGCCATGACCATCGCCAACCGCATGTGGAAGCGTGCCTTCGGTGTGGCCGTGAAGGAACCCATTGACGATGTGGATGATCCCAAGGCCGCAGCCAATCCGCCGCTGCTGGAGCATCTGACCGTCGAGATGGTGCGGCTGAAGTTCGACTTGAAGGCCTTCATGCGCCTCGTTTACAACACCCAGGCCTATCAGCGCGAAGCCACGAACTACGAGTTCGAGGCTGGCATCCCTTACATGTTCCCAGGCCCCACCCTGCGCCGCCTGACCCCTGAGCAAGCCTGGGACTCCTGCGCCACACTCGCCGTAGGCACCGCCGTGGACAAGTTCACCAGCAAACGCGCCGAGCAGTATGCCAGCGCCGTAAAGATCGACTTCGCCGCCAGCAACTTGGACGAAGAAATCCGCAAAGCCCTCGGAGCCATGCGCCAAGCCATGGCCGTCAACGGTGGCGGCGGCAAGCCTGGCAAGCCCAACAGCCCCAAGGCCCGTAAGCGCATGAAAATGATGGAGGAGGCCATGGGAGCCTCGACCGGCGAAGAAGGCGAAGTCCTCACCCGCCCTCCTATGCTCGGCGGTCTGGTGCTCGCCCGTGCCAGTGAGCTGCCGCAGCCCGAGAAGGACCAGCATTTCCTCCGCCAATTCGGCCAGAGCGATCGCCAGATTTGCGACAGCACCAGCGACGAAGGCAACATCCCCCAAGTGCTCATGCTCATGAATGGCGACGCCCAGGCCGTCATCGGCAGCCCGCGCTCGCTCGTCGTGCAGACCGCGCAAGCCATGGCCACGCCCGAGCAGCAGATCGAAAGCCTCTACGTCAGCTTTTTCTGCCGCAAGCCCAGCGCCGACGAAATCATCACCGCCAAAGCCGCCCTCACCGACGGCCTCAGCCTCTCCGACCTGACCTGGGTGCTGTTCAACACGCGGGAGTTCATGTTCGTCGAGTAGCCCCAGATTCGTCCTGGCCCACGACTCCGAACGCTTCAGTCCCGCTCGTCCTCCTACTCTTCCTCGTCCTCGAAACACCTCGCCTGCGAACCCGGCTATGAATACTTCCGCCCTTTGCCCCCAGACCCGCCGCGCCTTCGTCGAACGCTGGGCCAAAACCACGCTCGGTGTCACCGTGCTGCACAATGCTTCCTCGGCGATCTTTGCCGCTGAAACCGTTGCGGCAACGCCTGCAACCGGTCCCGGCTTTGGCAAGGCCAAGAACCTGATCTTCCTGCAAATGGTCGGCGGCATGTCGCACATCGACACGCTCGATCCGAAGGAAGGCGAAACACAGGGGCCGGTGGCACCGATCAAGACCAAGGCCGACTTCCAACTCGGCGGCACCATGGTGAACCTCGCCGAGCAGGCGGACAAGATCGCCGTCGTGCGCAGCATGACCTCCAAGACCGGCGTCCATGCCGCAGGCCAATACTTGATTCGCACCGGCTACGAGCAGCGTGGCACCATCAAGCACCCAACGATCGGTGCGTGGGCCGAGCATTTCAAAGGCCCAAGCCACAAGACCCTGCCTTCCAGCGTGTGCGTGAATCGCCAGCCCAACAACGGCAACGGATTCTTCCCTGCTTCACTCTCTCCGCTGCCGATCCTGGACCCCGATGCTGGTTTGCAGAATGCCACGCCTGAGGTCACCGGCGATGTCATGAGCAAGCGACTCGCCCTACTCGACAAGCTCGACAGCGGCTTCCGCACCCGCTTCCAAACCGCCAGCGTGAAGAGCTACACCGAGTTCTACGAGAACACGGTCAAGATCATGAGCAGCGACGACTTGAAGGCCTTCAGCATCGCCGATGAGCCGCAGGACCTGCGTGAGAAGTATGGCATGAACAAGTTCGGCCAGGGCTGCCTGCTCGCGCGTCGGTTGGTCGAAAAAGGCGTGCGCTGCATCGAGGTCACCAGCGGCGGCTGGGACATGCACAACGACATCGAAGACGCCCTGCAAGATCGCGGGGCTGAGATGGATCAAGGCGTCGCCGCCTTGCTCGCCGACCTCGCCGAACGCGGCTTACTGGAAAGCACTATCGTCGTGCTCTGCTCCGAGTTTGGCCGCACCCCGCGCATCAATGGCAACGCCGGGCGCGACCATTATCCCAAGGTCTTCAGCACAATGTTCGCCGGCGGCGGCATCAAGGGCGGCATCGTCTATGGAGCCAGCGACAAGGGCGGCCACGAAGTGGCTGACAAAGGAGCCACCGTGCAGGACTTCCTCACCACCATCGGCTGGTCGCTCGGCCTGCCCGTGGACGAAGTCGTCATGTCCCCCAGCAACCGCCCCTTCACCGTGGGTGACAAGGGCAAGCCGATCTTGGAGTTGTTTGCGTAGCGTGTAGCAAGTTTGCTTTATTCGATGAATCTCAAGTGATCAAAGCGAGGGGCCACATCGCGTTGAAGACTCTGCATCAGAGACTCCATCTGCATTTCAGTGGACCCTTCATCGATCAATAAGTGCCTGTTAAGTGCGATCATACCTCGTCGACGAAGGATGAGGTGGCATCCTCATTGGCCCGCTCCATATCGAAGTGCGCCGATGTCCGCCCAGAGAAAACGGCGCTTACCATATTGAATACCGTCTCGATCTACCGTTAGCCGAAGAACTTTGCGAGTGAGGAAGTTGTAAATCAAAAGACAACCCACGAAAGCAAAGCAGCTAAGGATACTCGTGGGGAACATACCGAGCAAAAAACCAAGAACAGACTTTGTGGTGGTCAACAACTCCCACACAAAGCGCCCAAATAGAGGAGCACAGACAATCCAGCAGAACTAGGCCGACGATGACGTGAGAGCGCTTCCGGTAGTTATACGCTCCCTCGAAATACATCTCCTTGGCAGGCATGGTGCGGACTCAGCCCACCTGCTCCACCGGCTTGCTATGCGTGCCATCGCAATACGGCGGATTGCCCGTGCGCTTGCAGTCGCACAACCACACCTTCTTGTCCTCGGTCAGCGTGAATTTCACGGGTGCTTTGCCGGTGCCTTTGTGGCTGCCGTCGCACATCGGCTGATGGCCGCTGAGACCGCAGGAGCACCACCAATGATCGCCAGCTTTGAGTTCGGTCGGGATAGGCATGGGGAAAGAGTGTTTAGTTTTGAATGTCGAGTGTTTGGAGAACGTCATCAATCAACGCGGGCCCGGCATACACCAAGCCGCTGTAGATCTGCAGTAGCTTCGCACCGGCGTTGCGTTTGTCGATGGCATCCTGCCCGTTCATGATGCCGCCGACACCGATGATAGGGATGTCATTGTGCAGCAGGCGGCGGAAGGCCTGGATGACCTCGGTGCTGCGCTGCGTGACCAGTGCGCCGCTGAGGCCACCCGCTTCCTTTTCCAAAGGATGACCGACCACGGCGGCACGCGAGATGGTGGTGTTGGTGGCGATGATGCCTTCCACGGCCAGTTCATTGAAGACGCGGGCCAGGGCTTCGATGTGCACGTCCTCCAGGTCCGGCGCGATCTTCACCACGATGGGCACATGCTTGCCGTGCTGTCGTTCCATCGCGGCCTGCTCTTGCTTCAATGCGCCGAGCAAGGAACGCATCGACTCCTCGCCCTGCAAGTCGCGCAGGCCTTTCGTGTTCGGCGACGAGATGTTCACCGCGATGTAGTCCGCGACCTCATAAGCCACCTTCAAGCACGCGAGGTAATCGTCCACCGCGCGCTCATTGGGCGTGTCGAAATTCTTGCCGATGTTCACGCCCACGATGCTCTTCGACGAGCGCTGCTTCAGCCGCGCCACTGCTGCTTGAATGCCCAGGTTGTTGAAGCCCATGCGGTTGATCAGCGCGCGATGCTCCGGCAGGCGAAACAGGCGTGGCTTTGGATTCCCCGGCTGCGGACGTGGCGTCAGCGTGCCGACCTCGACAAAGCCAAACCCCAACGCGCTCCAGGCATCCACGGCACTCGCCGATTTGTCCATGCCAGCGGCGAGACCGAGGGCATTCGGGAACTTCAAGCCCAGGCAGTCCATGCTCCCTCCTCCTTGCGCCTTGCACCCCAACAGCCCGAGCTTATGCGCGGCGATCATCGACTTCACCGTGAAGGTATGCGCCACTTCCGGGTCAAGCTTGAACAGCAAGGGCTTCAACAGGGGATACATCGCGGCGACGAGAGACATGCATTCTCAAAGCCCCGGCGCGGGAAGGTGTCAAGCCGCGACGCTTTACACACAGCTTACAGACGCCGCGCACAGGTGACGGGAAACTGGGCTCGCTATGAAAGCAAATCTACTACCCCTCATCGTTGCCCTCAGTGCAGGGCTCATCACCACTCAGGCTGCCACCGATACCGCGCCGGCACCTGAGCCGAAAGTGCAGGTCGCTCTGCTGCTGGACACCAGCAACAGCATGGAAGGTCTGATCGAGCAGGCGAAAACCCAGCTCTGGAAAATCGTCAACGAGTTCAACACCGCCAAGCGCGAGGGCAAGACGCCCGCCGTGCAGGTTGCGCTCTACGAGTATGGCAATGACAACTTGAGCGTGGGCACCAACTACATCCGCCAGATCGTGCCCTTCACCCGCGAGCTGGACAAGGTGTCGGAGGAACTTTTCAAGCTCGCCACGCACGGCGGCAGCGAGTTCTGCGGAGCGGTGATTCGCGAGGCCATCGACAACCTCGCGTGGGACGCCTCCAGCAAGACTTACAAGACCATCTTCATCGCGGGCAATGAGCCCTTCACCCAAGGTCCTGTGGTGCCAGACGAGGCCTGCAAATCCGCCATCGCCAAAGGCATCGTGGTCAACACCATCCACTGCGGCAACGAAGCCGACGGCGCGAACGGCGGCTGGCGCAAAGGCGCGGCGCTGGCCGAGGGCAAGTATTTGATCATCGACCAAGACAAGGCGGTCGTGCATGTCGAAGCGCCGCAGGATGCCGAGATCGTGAAGCTCAGCCTGCAACTCAACGGCACCTTCATTCCCTATGGCAAAGATGGGGCGCGGGGCTCGTTCAACAACACGGCGCAAGACAAGAACGCGAGTGCCTTTAAGAGCAGCGGCACGGAAGTGCAGCGGGCATTGACCAAAGGCAACGCCATCACCTTGAACAGCAGTTGGGACCTTGTGGACGCCACCAAGCGCGAAGGCAAGAAACTCGAAGCCCTGCCAGCCGCCGCCTTGCCAGCCGAGATGAAGGACATGAGGCCCGAAGAACGCCAGGGCTACGTGGACAAGAAGGCCGCCGAGCGCGTGGAGCTGCAAAAGCAGATCAACACGCTGAATGCCGAGCGCCAGAAGTTTGTGGCGCAGAAGCAGAAGGAACTGGGCCAGGACAAGACCCTAGACACCGCCATCACAACCACCGTGCGCGAGCAGGCAGCGAAGAAGGACTTCAAGTTTGAGTGATTGCGAATGGGCCTAGCTGTGGAGCATGGAAGCTTCTTGCCGTGCTCCACCGTGTTGCTCCGATGGACAATCTGCCACCAGCATCTAGCCTCAAGCCACCAGCATCCAGATGAAAACCCTTCTCGTCATTGAAGACGATCACGCCATTCGCCGGGGCGTGTGCGATGCCTTGCGCTTCGCGGGTCACGAAGTGCTTGAGGCAGCCGAAGGATCCGCAGGCATGGCCCAGGCGCTGCGTGCGAAGTTTGATCTGCTGCTGCTCGATCTCGTGCTGCCGAACTACTCGGGCTTCGAGATTCTAGAAGCGCTCAAGCAGCAGCGCCCTGGCACGCCGGTCATCATTCTCTCGGCACGTGGCGAAGAAGCGGATCGCGTGAAAGGGTTGAAGCTTGGCGCGGACGACTACGTGGTGAAACCCTTCAGCTTGCGCGAGCTGCTGGCGCGCGTGGAGGCCGTGCTGCGGCGCTCGCCGGAGCGGCCTGCGCCCGTCGCGCAACTGAAGCTGCAAGACAGCGTCGTGGACTTCGCGCGATTGGAGGTGCGCTTTGAAGATGGCCAGCGTGCCGAGTTGTCCGAACGCGAGGTAGAGCTGCTGCACTACTTCGCCGCGCATCGGGGACGCGCCATTTCACGCGAGGAATTGCTGCTCCGCGTGTGGCGCATTGAGCCGCAGAATCATAGTGAGTCACGCACCATCGACATGCACATCGCCAACCTGCGGGCGAAGCTGCGCGATGTCGCCAGCGCCCCCCGGCTCTTGCTTACTGTGCGGGGAAAAGGTTACATGCTCGCAGCGCCATGACCCTCGCACGCCCCACCTTCAAATGGCTGATCTTCGCCGCGTGCATCGGCTTGTTCCTGATGGCGATGCTGTGGATTTCGCAGCGCACGCTGACAATGGATCGGGCGCGTGAATCGGCTGAGCGTGAACGGCTTGCCCTCTGGCGCATGGACTCGCTGGTGGGCGCGCTTTTGATTCGTGAAAACTCGCGCCCCATGGGCCACTACCAGGCCTTTCGTTCGCCGGATGATCTGTTCGACAACCGCACGCAGCGCGAGATCGCCAAAGGCCAAACCGTGACACCTTCGCCCCTGCTGGGCCAGCCACCAGAGTTCGTGCGGCTGCATTTCCAGGCTCGGCAAGTGGGCGGCCAACTGCAGTTCACCAGCCCCCAAGTCCCCACTGGCAATGACTTAGTGCTGGCCAACACTTGGTTCGTGGTAAACCCGCAGATGGAAGTGTCCAAGCAACACCTGCAAGAGGTGCAGCGATTGCATGAAAGATACTCCGAGCTGCTGACCCCGGCTAGTGTCGGGACAACGCGCCAGGAGCCGAAAGAGAAATCAGCCAAGCACCAGATGTCGGTCCAAAATGCTGCTCCGACACCTGCCATGGTGAAGGCCCTTCCGCAGACGGAGGCTCAGCCTGTCGATCTACAAATCGCAGCCAATGGGCAGGAACTCCAGAAGCGCGCGATCGGCAATATTTTCAACCTCTCCAAGGACACGCTGACCTTGAACAGTGCGCCGCAGAAAAAGATCGCCAGCAGCGCGCCGAAACCCGCTGTGGCCATCGACTTGCGCGCCGATGGAGCCTACAAGCAAGTGGTACCCCAGGAGCCAGCTGTTCCCGCAACTGCGGCGGCTGCCGTGGCATCGACCACACTGCCCAGCGACCTGAAGCCCCTGTGGGTCGGCCACGAGCTGTTCCTGCTGCGCACCGTGACCCTTGATGGCCAAACCGTGGTGCAAGGCCTGTGGCTTGACTGGCCTGCCCTGCGCGCGCGCTTGCTGAGCACAATTGGCGATCTGTTACCCCAGGCCACGCTGCTGCCGGTGGCAACAGCTTTGGAGGATGCGTCCTCCTTTGCCACGCTGCCGGTGCGTCTCATTCCAGGTGCCGTGCAGAGCTTGGGCACTTCGCCACTTCAGCGCTCGCTCTTCATTGCTTGGGCGTGCTTCTTGATCGCAGCGGTGGCGGTGGGTGTGGTGCTGCATCGTGCCATGGTGCTGAGCGAACGGCGGGGAGCCTTCGTGTCAGCCGTCACGCATGAACTGCGCACACCGCTGACGACGTTTCAGCTCTACTCCGAGATGCTGGCCGATGACATGGTGCCCGATGCTATCCAGCGCCGCGAGTATCTGCGCACGCTGTGCGATGAATCGACGCGGCTCACGCATCTCGTCGAAAACGTGCTGTCCTACTCACGCATCGAACGCGGACGAACTGCCGCGCGTCGTGAGCAAGTGAAGCTAGGCGATCTGATCGCCCGCATGGAGCCGCGCCTGCGCCAACGCACGCAGCCCAGCGGCCTCGATTTGCAAGTGCGGCTCGCTGCCGAAGCCGTCGACACGCAGGTGAATGTGGATGCGCTCGCGGTCGAGCAGATCGTCTTCAACCTAGTGGACAACGCCTGTAAATACGCCGCGCCTGCTAGCCGCGAACGCACGTTGCATGTCGAGGTGAAACAGGAAGGATCAAACATTGCCATCCGCGTGCGCGACCACGGCCCCGGCTTCGCCAAGGCGCAGTTGAAGCGCCTGTTCATGCCCTTTGAAAAATCTGCCACCGAAGCCGCTCACAGCGCGCCGGGGGTTGGACTGGGCTTGGCCTTGTGTCGTCGCATTGCGAGGGAACTCGGAGGGGACTTGGTGCTGGAATCGAACAACGGCGGCGCGTGCTTTCGGCTGACGCTATCGACTAGCGCTTGAGTGCCGAGAGCACTTTCGCGCCGTCCAGTTTCAGCGCGGCTTCTACGTCCAATGCCAAGCCTTTGAAGGTGCGGCTGTGCAGCTTGCCATGACGGGCGGGTGTTTGCTTCACGTAAGTGCCCTCATCATCCAAAACGAACCAGTCAATCTCGCGGTCCTGGGTGCGCCAGACGACGTATTCGCTGACGCCATTGCGCCGATACACGCGCAGCTTGTCACGCAGGTCGATGGAGGCCGTGCTGCCAGCGATTTCAACGACTAGCTCAGGCGAGCCGCAGAGATAACCTTTCTTGTTCAACCACACGTGCCCACTTTTTTCAGGCTTGGAGCACAGGATCGAATCTGGCTGGCAGGAATTCTCTGAGTCGAGCAGGAGCGTGGCGTTGGGGTAGAACTTCAATCCCTGCTCGCTAGCATAAACAAAGAGCCAGCCGTGAATGATGCCATCGTGTTCGGCGTGGGTATCGATGCGGACAGGAGAGGGCAGATGGACGATTCCTTCGATGAGTTCGGCCTTGTATATTTCATGCATTTCTTCGTAGCGACGCAGGAACTCGCCCAGCGTGAGCATGTCGCCATTCTCCATCCAAGCAGGGGGACGGGGTGCAGTTTGGCGTTTGGAAGCAGTGACCACCATGAGGTGAATTTTGGTGCAGCCGATGGATTCCGCCAATCAAAGGCAGGGCACGCCTACTGCCCCGCGAACCGGCCCATGAACATAATCAGGCCGCTGCTTCGATGCGTGATCATCCAGAGAAACGGGCGGTTGGCAATGAAGCTCACTTGGCGGCGTTGGGGTGTGGCCATGGAAGCGCCAAAAGGATCGGCAGCTGCCACCGTGGCAGCGGCTGCCTCGGCACCGAGTTCATTGACCTCAATCATGGCCTGATGAACGACCTCCTTCACGAAATACGGACGGTCTTGAACCAGGCCGCTGAGGTCAGCCTTGCCCTCTTCAAACACCAATCGCGCGCCGAGGAACTGCCACATGCTGGTCATGGAAAGCTCCGAGCTGAAGCTGAAGCGCGGCAGCATGAGATTCACATCGCAGTCCTCCAGCGCACCGATGACTTTCTGCCAAGTATCGGAGCTGAGCCTTGTCTCCACCTTGGTCATAGCGGCGGCATCGAGCGGGAGCAGGAAGAGCATGGTGGCCTCTCCCCCTTGCAAAGGCAGCTCCACGCACTGCCAGAACTCGTTGTCCGCGTAGTTGAAGGCTCCCGACTGCGACATCATCGGCAGCTTCAGAGTGGATCCTTTCGGCAGCGTGAAATCGCGTGGCTTGGTTTTGCGTGGGTCGAAAGTGCTGGCCCAGCGTGCTTTCAAATAGACCGTATTCACCAGCGCCACGGTGCGCGGGCCAAACATGGCGGGACCGGCGATGTTGGTGATGCGGCCGCGCGTGCGCTGGCTGACCCAGGCATTCACCGTCTGCGCTGCCTTTACCGGATCACCGCCCGGCAGCGCCTGGGCCACGGCAGCGAAGTTTTCCTGGGCCTGCTGAACAAAACCAGGGACCAACGTGCTGCCGGCTGGAGCCCACACAGAGTTGGCCACGTCCAGCACCAGACTGCCACGGCTGGCAGCGGCGGTGAGGGCGATGCTGATGTCCAAGGCCTGCGCAGCGCGCGCAGCCGGGGCCTCGGGCACATGCGCCAGCTTGATCAGTTCCTTGGCCGTGTCGCCTCGCGCACCCTCCACCAGCAAGGCGGCGATGCGCTGCGAACTGTAGGGCGAGTAGCAAAAGTTCCCGCCCGTGAGCTGGCGGAAGAGTTGAAATGTGTCGAAGGCATACGCATTCGCGCCCTGGGCTGCTGAGTGGGCCTCGGTTTGTCCGAAAGCGGCAGAGGACAGCGCGACGAAAGCGAGAGCGATCCGTTTCATGACTCCGATACCGACGGGCGCTGTTGACAAAAGCGAGCCGCAAAAAGCCACCGTCGAATCCGCTTGCCCGGCCCCCTGCTCTGAATCACAAAGCAGGCCGCCATGTCCGACCCAACCGCCCCCGCCCGCATCGACCTCTCGCAACTCGGTGAGCCTGTTTACAACGGCTCCGTGCAGCGCCTGTTCGCTGCGCCGGGACATGCGGGCTACATGATCGCGGAGACCACGCAGGCGGGCTCGGTCTTCGATGTGGGCTCGATCTTCACCATTGAGGATAATGACTTGAATCGCGCCGTGTTTCGCCACGCGCTCTACACGCAGCTGGGCAAAAAAGAAACGTGGCAGCCGGTGCAGCAGCGCATCCTGAATGATCCTGCGATTGATGCAGCGTGGAAAAAGGATCTGACCACCGGCCCGCTCGAAGCCATGCTGGAGCGCGGTGGCATGACGCATCACCTGGGCATGATCGATGCGAAGTCCGGCGATGTGGTGCGCGAGGGCATGCCGACGAATCCGTCGTGCTACAACGTGGTGCGCCGCTTCCCAGTGATGAAGCCGCCGCAGCGGCCCTTCCTGGGCGGGCATGTGTTCGACTACGAGCAGTTCTATCAATCCACGACGTATGTGGTGCCGCTGGAATACATC